>JANXPK010000432.1 GCA_025357355.1 Rhodobacterales bacterium | reverse complement strand
CGGTCGGGCATTGCCCGGCGTTGCGCGTGATTCCGGGCACGAAAAAGGCGAATGGTTTGGATCGACCTGGGATCAACTCGCTCAAGCCTCGGGCAAGTCGGCTTTCGGCTGCGGATAAACGAGGCCACCCGAGGCGATGAGTTTGGCCGCCTCTTCCGGGCTCAGCGCAAGTTCGATGACCGAAGCGCGCGGTACATAGATCAGGAACCCCGACATCATCGGGGTCAAGCCGACAAAGACCGCGATGACATCGGGCCCAAGTTTCCCAGCAATCTCGCCCTTTGGCCGGGTCGAGATCAGGCCGACCACCCACATGCCGGGTCGGGGAAATTCGACCAGGCAGGTGACGTCAAACGACGACTCAGTCTTGTTGAACACCGTCTCGGCCACCTGCTTCAGCGCACCGTAAAGCGAGCGGACCACCGGCATCCGGTCGACCAGCCCGTCCAACCGCGACAGGATTGACCGGCCGATCAGGCCCCGGGCGATCCAGCCCATGACGGTGGTGAAGACCAGAAACACCACAACGCCGACGCCGCGGATCGGAAAGCCATGGTTGGGACCGAAAAGGTCGCGCATGAGTTCTTCGGGGCGGTAAGCCTCGGGCAGCAAGGGCAGGATCCAGCCATCAAGCCAGCCGACAGCCGACCAGATCAGATAGATCGTCAGACCAATGGGCAGCACCACAACCAGCCCGGTCAGGAAACTGGAGCGGAAGCTGGCAGTCAGTGATTTGCGGCGCAGCGGGTTGGGGTCGGTCATGGCCGTTCCGGTTCAGGCTTGGCGCGAATGTAGGGGGGGAAGGCTGATCGCACAATGGGGCTGTGGCAAGCCGAGGCCAGCGCGTTCGGCCGGTGCGCATTTCCCAAAGGATGAGCCAAAGTTTTGGACGGTTCAGGGATCGGCGGCCAACGCGATGGCGATAGCGGCGCCAAGACGGGCGTTGCTCAGAACCAGTTCGATGTTGGCGGCAAGCGAGCGACCTTCGGTGAGTTCGAACAGGCGTTGCAGCAGGAACGGTGTGACGGCCTTGGCGGCGACGCCTTGGGCGGCCGCCTCGGCCAGCGCCTGCTCGATATGCGGGGTGATTTCGGCACGGGGGATTTCGGCGACGGCCGGGATCGGGTTGGCGACAAGCTGGCCACCCTTGAGGCCAAGCGCGGCGCGCATCCGGTGGGCGGCGGCAATCTCGGCCGGGGTATCCAGGCGCAGGGGGGATTTGAGGCCGGAGGAGCGCGACCAGAAGGCCGGGAAGTCATCCTGACCAACGCTGATGACGGGGACACCATGGGTTTCGAGGTATTCAAGCGTCTTGGGCAGATCAAGAATGGCCTTGGCCCCGGCGCAGACCACGTTGACCGGGGTCTGGGCAAGCTCCAGCAGGTCCGCAGAGATATCAAAGCTGATCTCGGCCCCACGATGCACGCCGCCGATGCCACCGGTGGCGAACACGGCAATGCCAGCGAGATGAGCGGCGATCATGGTAGCCGCGACCGTGGTGGCGCCGGTGCGCCCTTGGGCAAGACAGACGGCGAGGTCGGCACGGGAAAGCTTCATGACGCCCGTTGCCTGACCGAGAGCAACGAGCTCGGGCGCGGTCAAACCAATGTGGATGGCGTGGTCCATGACCGCGATGGTGGCCGGGGTGGCTCCGGCGGCGCGGACTGCAGCCTCGACCTTGGTCGCGGTTTCGACATTCTGGGGGAAGGGCATGCCGTGGGTGATGATGGTCGATTCAAGGGCGACGATCGCGCGACCGCTGGCACGGGCGGCGGCAACCTCGGGCGCGAAGATCAAGGGCAGGGTCATGAACCGACATCTCCGGACACATAGAGGGCGGCGGCGCTTAGGGCCGCGTGCAGGGCGGCGGCGCGGGGCAGGGCACGACGCTCGGCCACGATATGGGCCGCCATGAAGGTGTCACCGGCCCCGGTGATGCGGGCAACCATGACCCGGGGCGGCAGTTCGGTGATCACGCCCTGACCGTGCCAGCCATCGGCGCAGGGCTGCGCGCCATTGGTGACGAGAACCCGGCGGGCACCACGAGCGAGCAGCGCCGCAGCCGCCTCGGGTGCTGTTGCGGCGTCGTGTTGCGACAGGAGCCGGGCTTCGTCAAGGTTCACATAAAGCGTGGCGTTGGGGTGGTTGAGCAGCGGGCGCAAACGTTCGGCTTTGCCGGGCGAGGCCGGGGCCAGGCGCAGGTCGGCGCGGGCGAACGCCGGTGAGGTGGCGATGGCGGCCAACAGCGCCTCGGTCAGGTTGCCGTCAAGCGCGATCATGCCGGACCACGGCCCCCCAAACGAGCCGAGGCGGCCGTCCGTCAGCGGGCGCAGGATCTTGTCGCCCGCCGCCTCCAGCGAATGGGCGTCGGCCACGGCGGCCGCAAGGCCGCCCGCCCCCTCGATCGCCATATAACGGTCGGTGGGCAGGTCGTCGGAGCGGTAGATGTAATCGGTGACGAGGCCCAGCCGGGCGCAAGCGGCGATAAGCTCGGCCCCTTCGGCATCGCGACCGATGGCGGTCAAGAGGGCAGGGGTCAGGCCAAGGCGCACCAGCGTCATGGCGATGTTCATGGCAACCCCGCCCGGCAGGCGGGTGATGCGACCGGGCACGTCGGACCCCGGATGCAGCGAATAGCTCGACCGCCCGATGATGTCCCACAGGACCGAGCCGATGCACAGAATGTCAGGGGGCGTGGTACCTTGTGCCATGCGGTTTCGTGCCAAGGCGCTGCGGGAAAGACAAGGGGCGATATTCTGGTCAGGGCCGCGGCGACCTCCCGCTGGTGCTGCACCGGTGACCTTGCAATTGTCGTGTTGATCTTGCCGCGAAGACCGAAGAAAATCCGCTAAGCTAGGATGTCTCCAGATGGAATCGCGCGATATCGCCAGAACCAAGACCGGTGCGGCTTTGCCTCCTTTCAACCAGCGTTGCCCGGCGCTTCGCTTGAATCCGGGCTCGGAAAGAAAGATTTGGTTCAATCTGGAATTATCTCGCTTCAGCGTCGCCACTGACCGCCGCACGGGCGCTTTGAACCAAAGGGGGAGCCATGGGATATGCCGGACTGCCAAGGGCCACGATCAGCTTTCTTGCCGGGCTCGAAGCCAACAACGACCGCGACTGGTTCGAGGCCCATCGCGCCGACTATGAACGGGACTGGCTGGGGGCGGGGCTTGACCTGATCACCGCCTTGTCTGCGCCCTGTCAGGCCTTGCAGCCGCCCTTGGTGGCCGTGCCCAAGCTGAACGCCAGCCTGCGCCGCATCTACCGCGACGTGCGGTTTTCCAAGGACAAACGGCCCTATGAGCCGCGCCTCGCGATGATCCTGTCGACCGATCCTGCGTTCAACCACGCGCCAGGCATCCATCTGGTCATCTCGGCCAAGGGCTTGGGCTATGGCACCGGCCTATACGGCCTGCCGCCCGCCGCGTTGGAAAGCTATCGCCAGACCATCTGCGATCCCATGGCGCGAGAGGCGTTCAAGAAGCTCTTGGCGCAGACAGCGGCGGTAGGGGCACAGATGGAGCCGCCAGAGCTGAGCCGGGTGCCAAAGGGCTATGACCCCGCCCCCTGGGACACCTGGTTGCGGCGCAAATCGGTGATCGTGCGCACTGGCGACGACCTGCCGCATCCCGATTGGCTGTTCGGGCCGGATGCCGTGGAGGGGGTGATGGGCGTGGTACGGGCGCTGAACCCACTGGCGCAATGGCTGAGGCAGTTCTGATGGTTCTGCAACCCTGACCAACAACGCCCCTTGCGTGGCTGCAAATCTCATGCTAATCACTGAACCCAATGGTTCAGTATAATGCCCCCCGCTTCGACACTACCTTCGCCGCGCTGTCGGATGCCACCCGGCGCGGCGTACTGGAACAGCTTGGCCGTTCCGATGCGTCGATCTCGGACTTGGCCGAGACGTTTCACATGACCCTGACGGGCATGAAAAAGCATGTCAGCGTGCTGGAGCAGGCGGGGCTGGTGACGACGCAGAAGGTGGGGCGGGTGCGGACCTGCAAGCTTGGCCTGAGCCAGTTGCAGGACGAGGCGGAATGGATCGAGCGATATCGCCAGATTTGGGCTGACCGCTTTGACGCTTTGGATGCGGTCGTTGACGATTTGAAACAACGGGAGAAAGTCGATGGACACGCACAGGACTGAAGGGAACTCCACCACCACAGAGCGGTCCTCCGACGTTGAGTTGGTCGTGAGGCGCATCGTCAACGCTCCGGCCCGTCTGGTCTATGAGGCCTGGACCATGCCTGAACTGCTGATCCGGTGGTGGGCGCCGAAATCCTTTGGCATCACCTTGCTGACGTGTGAGGTCGATGCGCGCACCGGCAGCAGCTACCGCTTCGTTTTTGGCCATCCGGCCTCAGAACAGCCGATGGCGTTCTTTGGCAAATATATCACAGTGATCCCGAACGCGCGGTTGGTCTGGACCAACGAGGAAGGCGCGGGAGGGGCGGTTTCGACCGTGACCTTCGAGGAACGGGACGGCGCCACACTGGTCGTGTTGCACGACCTTTACCCTTCGAAAGCGGCGCTTGACGAAGCCATCGCCTCTGGCAGCACCGGCGCCTGGCCGGAACAATTCGCTGAATTGGATGTGCTGCTGGGCGGGCAGGGTTAAAAGCGGGTCAATTTCTGCAAGCCAAGCAATGGATTTTCAATGGCTTTAAGAAGTGTCCAGATCTGGACGCTGTCCTGGATCTTCAAGGACAAGGCCCGGGTCTGGCCGAAAAGCCCCTTGCAACGGCCCGATGGCCGGTATAAAGGCACCGCACTTCACAGGTGAGGCTTGGGCTTTGCGGGGAGAAATCCCGTTTGGTCCGCCGGTTGGGGGTAACCCTGAAGACGGCTTCACCGAGGATCAAACCGGAAAGGATACGAGCATGGCTCTTCCCGAGTTCACCATGCGTCAGCTTTTGGAAGCTGGCGTACACTATGGCCACCAGACCGCCCGCTGGAACCCCAAGATGGAAGAATACATCTATGGCGACCGCAACGGCATTCACATCCTTGACCTGACCCAGACGGTTCCCCTGTTGGATACCGCGCTGAAACTGGTCCGCGACACCGTGGCCAAGGGCGGCCGCATCCTGTTTGTGGGCACCAAGCGTCAGGCGCAAAAGTCGGTGGCCGAGGCTGCCGAGAAATGTGCGCAGTATTACATGAACCACCGCTGGCTCGGTGGCACGCTGACCAACTGGAAGACCATCTCGCAGTCGATCCAGCGCTTGAAGCAGATCGACGAGATCATGGCACACGGCGCCGAAGGGCTGACCAAGAAGGAACGCCTGATCATCGAACGCGAGCAGGGCAAACTGCAAGCCTCCTTGGGTGGCATCCGCGAAATGGGTGGCACTCCGGACTTGTTGTTCGTGATCGACGTGGGCAAGGAAGCTCTGGCGATCCTTGAGGCGCAAAAGCTGGGCATTCCGGTCATCGGCATCGTCGACACCAACTGCTCGCCCAAGGGCGTCGATCATGTGATCCCCGGCAACGACGACGCGGCACGGGCGATTGCGCTTTACTGCGATCTGGTCAGCCGCGCGGCGCTGGACGGCATGACGGCCCAGATGGGGGCTGCCGGCATCGACCTGGGTGCCTTGGAAGTGGCGCCGGTCGAAGAAGCCATCGCCGAAAGCTGATCAAGCGGACGGACGGATTTCCGGCGGGGTTCACGCCCCGCCGAACCATTTCGGATTGAGGAGACGGATATGACAGTCACCGCTCAAATGGTGAAAGAACTGCGCGATTCGACCGGCGCGGGGATGATGGATGCCAAGAAGGCCTTGGTAGAAATGAATGGCGACATGGAAGCCGCCGTGGATTGGCTGCGCACCAAGGGTCTGGCCAAGGCCGCCAAGAAGGCAGGCCGCGTGGCCGCCGAGGGTCTGGTAGGCGTTGCCGTTTCGGCCGGGCGCGGGGTTGCGGTCGAGTTGAACTCGGAAACCGATTTCGTCGGCAAGAACGCGGATTTCCAGCGGCTGGTCCATGACATCACCCGCACGGCCTTGCGCAGCGCCGATCTCGCGGCACTCAAGACCGCCGATCTGAACGGCCAGCCGGTCGACACCGTGGTTGGTGAAGCTATCGCCACCATCGGCGAGAACATGACCCTGCGCCGGATGGCGTCGATCGAGGGCGATCATGTGGCGGCCTACGTCCACAACGCCGCCGCCGACGGCATGGGCAAGATCGGCGTGCTGGTGTCCATCACCGGCAGCGATCATGGCCTTGCCCGCCAGATCGCCATGCACATCGCCGCCGCCTCGCCGCTGGCGCTGTCGGAAGCGAGCCTTGACCCGGCGGTCGTGGAACGCGAGCGCATGGTTCAGACCCAGAAGGCGCGCGAAGAAAACGCGGCTTCGGCCAAGCCGAAACCCGATGCGGTGATCGAGAACAACATCATCCCGGGCCGGATGAAGAAGTTCTTCGAGGAAAACACGCTGCTGGGCCAGAAGTTCGTAGTGAACCCCGATATTTCGGTCGGTCAAGCCGCCAAGGAAGCCGGCGTCGTCGTGACGGGCTTTGTCCGCATGGCGGTGGGCGAAGGTGTCGAGAAAGAGAAAGAGGACTTTGCGGCGGAAGTCGCCCGGATGGTTCAGGGCTAAATGCAGCCTGAAAACGATGCGAAGGGGCCGGGAATTTCCCGGCCCTTTTCATTTTGCGACGCAATCGGGGCGTATCTGCGCCGATCGAGCTGTGACGCGACGCCGCAGCGACAGAAATATCGGGCCTTG
>JANXPK010000066.1 GCA_025357355.1 Rhodobacterales bacterium | reverse complement strand
CCCGCCTGCGACCGCCAAGCGCCGCGCGTCCGCCGCAAAGCACCATGCAACTGCCGCGCCCAGCGTCATCTGCGACAGCGCCGCCACGGCAAACCAATGATTGATAAGGTCACCCTGCGCCGCGCCGCGCCGCGCTGCGATAGTGCGCTGACGGCGTCGGCCATCGGGTGATAGCCCGGCGTAATCAGCGCGCCGCATTCCACCGTGGCAAGAAAGACCACCGGCCCCAGCGCCCCAAGCGCAAACAACATGAATCGCCCGACCGCAATGCCAAGCCCCTTTGAACCCGGCCAGTCTGCGCTGCTGGACAGGCCCGCGCTTTGACTTGCGTCAAGACGTCATCAAGCCTCAGAACGCGAAATCGCTGGTCGTGATTTGCGCGGCAACTGCGGTTTCGATCCACAGCGCCCCAATATGCAGCCAGTTGCCCGAAACCTGCACATCGGCAAAGCTGAATCCCATGCCGTGCAGGTCGATCACGTCCATGCCGTGTTTGAAATCGGTGATCACGAATTGCGATCCCAGATCGGCCGAACTGAACTGGAACACATCATGCCCCGCCCCGCCCGTCAGCGTTTCAGTGCTGTTGCTGCCGCTGCCGATCAGCACGTCACTTCCCGCACCGCCCACCAGCGTGTCAGACCCGCTGCCACCATCCAGCGTGTCATCGCCCGCCCCGCCGGTCAAGCTGTCCTGATTGGCGCCACCGAACAGCTGATCGTTGCCGTCCTCGCCAAACAGCGTGTCATTGCCACCATATGGGGCGGTTCCGTCGCCAAATAGCCGGTCGTTGCCCGCCCCGCCATGCAATACGTCGTCGCCGGTCTGGCCATCCAGAACGTCGGCACCATTGCCGCCGATCAGGGTGTCGTTGTTGTAGCTGCCGGTCAAATGGTCGGCGCCGCCGCCGCCATATAGCTGGTCATTGCCAGCCGCCCATTGCTGGACAAGGTCAAAGCCGTAGAGCACGTCTTTGCCCGCTCCGCCGTGCAGCACATCGGCACCTGAACTGCCGCTCAGCGTATCGCACCCGGTCCCGCCGTTCAGCGTGTCATTGTCCTGCCGCCCGTAAAGCTGGTCCGACCCGTCGCCGCCGTTCAGAATATTCTGGCCCGCCACGCCCAGAATGGTATCCGCCGTGCCCGACCCGGTGACCGTCAACACCCCCGCTGCCATCGACGTGATCCAGCCTGACACCGCACTCGCCGCGCCATACAAATACTGCATCGCCGCCACATCCAGCGTCCCCAGCTGCGCAGTATAGGGGTATGTGACGTTGTAGGTCATCACCGTATGGGCCTGATCGTCGATCGAGGGGTCCAGTGTGATGTTGCCCTCCCAGGGATGCTGCAACCCCATGGCGTGGCCCAGTTCGTGCAACATGGTCTGAAAGCCGTAGCTGCCCGCGTCATAGTTGCCGGTGTTGTCGACAATCAACTCGCCGCTGCCCGTATAGGTCGGCGTGGCATAGGCCACATCCGCCCAGCCGCCATAGCCCGAGCCAGAGGTGTCCATCGCGTTGATCATGCCCTGACCACTGGCAGTCTGGACAAAGATGATCCCTGCCGCCTGTTCATCAACCGCCAGCGCATCCTGGAAATTCGCCCGTTGCGCGGCGGTCATGCTGGTATAGCCGTTGTTGGCATAGGGGCTTGTGGCATCCCACGTCGCCAGATCGGCTGCTTCGACAAACGAAAAGGTCACGATCACCGGCACATGCAGGCCGACATTGCCATTCCACGTGACATTGGGCGAGCCATCGGCTTCGTACAGGATCGAGGTGAAATCGGTCACGGCAGTCACGATGCACTCCCCCGAGGCAGAATTGACCCCGCAAAAATGCCATGCCACCGGCGCAAAACCGTGGCGGGAAAACGGCGGCGGCAAGGCCAGTCGCCCTCTCCCGCCACTGTCCATCCCGTCACACCGCCAGGTTCAACCCGGCATTGGCGCCGGGTTGCGTGATCAGCGCCATGCCGCCGTCGCCCTGCTTGATCCCGACGGTGCCCGCACCGATGCCTTTGAACGTGACCGAGCCATCGCCCATCTTCACCGTCATGCTGTCCTGGCCGAACTCCACCGAATAGGCGCCGGCGTCTGGGGCCAGTTGCAGCACCACCTGCGCCCCCGCCGCCACGTTCACCGTGTCATTGCCGTCGCCCGCGCCATAAACCAATGAGATCGCCCCACCCTGCGCGTTGATGGTGTCATCGCCGGTGCCCCCCGCCACCGCCAGCACCGAGCCGGTGCGCACCGAGATCACGTCGTTGCC
>JANXPK010000043.1 GCA_025357355.1 Rhodobacterales bacterium | reverse complement strand
CGGCAGAATCGGCCCTTGCCGCCCGGCCAGGGCCTGGGCCCGCAGCCGAGCCGCATCCGTATCGCCCCACCATAACGCGCCGGAAAACCCTTGCAGCCGCGTCAGCGCCTCGGGTGGCAGACCCGCCGCTTCGACCGGATGGCCGCCAAGGGCGCGCACAGCCTCGGCCTGGCGCATCGCCGCTTCGGCAGTCGGACCAAGACACAGAAGTGGCGAACGTGGCAGCGCGCTTAACCGGTTGGACTCGCCCGTCGGCCCCGGCAGGACCCGGGCCGAAACCGGTCGTGACGGCCAATCCACCCGAAGCGCCGCCGTAACCTCGGCCGCCGTCGTTCTGCCGTCCTCGCCCGTCACGTCGGGTGCAAGCATTTCGGTGAACCGCACCAGGTAATTCGGCCCGCCCGCTTTGGGGCCTGTGCCAGAAAGCCCTTCGCCGCCAAAGGGTTGGCTGCCCACCACGGCACCGATCTGGTTGCGGTTGACATAGGTGTTGCCGACATGCAGCGCCTCGACCATGGTCTGCACGCGGTCGTCGATCCGGGTGTGCAAACCGAAGGTCAGGCCAAAGCCGGTCGCGTTCACTGCCTTCACCACGTCGGCCACGCGGCCAGAGGCGAAGCGGGCGATGTGCAGCACGGGGCCGAAAATCTCACGCGGCATGTCTTGAATTCCGCGCACGCGGATGACGGTGGGGGCGACGAAAATGCCATCGGGCGCCGCCATTTCCTTGAGCACCCGACCCTCTGCCCGCGCCGCAGCGACATAGTCACTGATCGCGGTCTGGGCCTCAAGATCAATGACCGGGCCGACGTCGGTATCCAGCCACCATGGATCGCCGACCTTCAGTTCATCCATCGCGCCGAACAGCATTTCTTCGATGATGTCGGCCACATCCTCTTGCACATAAAGACAGCGCAGGGCCGAACAGCGCTGCCCGGCCGACTGAAAGCTTGACGCCAGAACATCGCGCACCGCTTGTTCGGGCAGGGCTGTGCTGTCCACCAGCATCGCATTCAGCCCGCCGGTTTCGGCGATCAATGGGGCGGTCGGGTCAAGATTGTCGGCCATTGCCTTGCGGATTTTCAGCGCGGTCTCGGTCGATCCGGTAAAGGCCACGCCGTTGACGCGTGCGTCCGAGGTCAGCGCCGCCCCAACCGCGCCATTCCCCGGCAATAGCTGCAACGCCGAGGCGGGGACGCCTGCCTTCAGCAACAGATCGACCGCCAGGGCGGCAATCAGCGGGGTCTGTTCGGCGGGTTTGGCAAGCACAGCGTTGCCTGCGGCAAGCGCCGCCGCAATCTGCCCTGTGAAGATGGCCAGCGGAAAGTTCCATGGGCTTATGCAGGCAAAGACGCCGCGTGCGGGAGCAGTCAAAGCCTCGGCCCCATCGGCGTAATAGCGCAGGAAATCAACCGCTTCGCGCAGTTCGCTGACCGCATCGGCCAGGGTCTTGCCCGCCTCGCGCGCCAGCAAGGCAAAGATTGCGCCAAATTCGGCCTCGTAAAGGTCGGCCGCCCGTCTCAATGCTTTGGCGCGGATGTCGGGGGTGGCGATCCACTTTTCGGCCAGCCGCAACGCGGTGTCGATGTCGGCGGGCGAGGCGGTCAGCACATGACCGACCGGCGCGCCACTGGCGGGGTTGTTGATATCAACCCGCAGCCCGCCCACGCTGTGCCCGGCGAGGCGTGGAGCGGCCTCGAAATGGTGGGTCAGATGGGGCGCGCGGGCCAGTTCGATCGTCGAAATATCGCCACTGTCCGTCAAATCCCAGCCGCGCGAATTGACGCGGGCGCCGTACAAACGAGGTCCGGGGGTGATGGCCTGACTGATGGGCGCGTCCATTGCCACCAGGGTGGTCAAGGGACACGCGGCGACCCGTTCGGGCGGCACGTCCTCGTTCACGATCTGGTTGACGAAGCTGGAATTGGCGCCGTTCTCTAGCAGCCGTCGCACAAGATAGGCCAAGAGGTCGCGATGCGCGCCAACGGGGGCATAGATGCGGCAGCGGGTGCCATGTTCGGTCAGGACGATGTCGTGCAACCGCTCGCCCATGCCATGCAGCCGTTGGAATTCAAAGCTGCGTGGGTCATTGCCGCCGGTTTGCGCCATATCCAGCACAGCGGCGACGGTGTGGGCATTGTGGGTGGCAAATTGCGGATAGATGCGGTCGGTCATGCCCAGAAGTTTGCGCGCATTGGCCAGATAGCTGACATCAGTCG
>JANXPK010000041.1 GCA_025357355.1 Rhodobacterales bacterium | reverse complement strand
CCTGTCGCCGATGCAGGTGATCTGGCGGCATGCTTTGCCCAATGCGGTGGCGCCGATCATTTCGGTGGTGGTGATCAACCTGGCCTATCTGGTGGTGGGTGTCGTCGTGGTCGAGGTGGTGTTCAGCTACAATGCCCTCGGCCAGTATCTGGTCGATCATGTCGCCAAGCGTGACCTGCCGGTGGTGCAGGCGGTGGGGATCATCTTTGCGGCGGTCTATATCGGGCTGAACATTCTGGCCGATCTGATCGGCATCATTTCCAACCCGCGGTTGAGGCATCCCAAATGAGGGTCCCGCTATCTGCCATCATCGGGCTTGCCATCACCGGGGCGTTCCTGCTGACGGCGATCTTTGCGCAACTTATCGCCCCCTATCCCATTGATCTGGCGGTCGGAAAAGTGTGGGAGGGGCCGTCGGCGCATTACTGGCTGGGCACCGATACCATCGGGCGCGACATCCTGAGCCGGGTGATCTATGGGACGCAAATCACCATTTTCGTGGCGCTGGTGTCGTCCTGCCTTTCCTTCTCGATGGGGGCGTTTTTCGGCTTTCTGGCGGCGGTGCGGGGGGGCTGGATCGATACCGGCCTGTCGCGGCTGGTCGATCTGATGATGGCGGTGCCGTCGCTGATTGTCGCCCTGGTGGTGCTGTCGGTGCTGCCGCTCAACCTGACGGTGCTGATCCTGGTCATGGGCATTCTGGACAGCACGCGGGTGTTCCGGTTGAGCCGGGCGGTGGCGGTGGACATCACTGTGATGGACTATGTCGAGGCGGCGCGTCTCAGGGGCGAAAAGCAGGGCTGGATCATCTTTCGCGAAATCCTGCCGAACGCGCTGTCGCCCCTGGTCGCCGAATTCGGCATGCGTTTCATCTTTGCGGTGCTGTTCATTTCGACCCTGAGCTTCCTTGGCCTTGGCATTCAACCGCCCCTGGCCGACTGGGGCGGCATGGTGCGCGAAAACAAGGATGGGCTGGTCTATGGCAAGGCGGCGGCGTTGATGCCGGCGGCGGCGATTGCGGTGCTGGCGATCAGCGTCAATCTGGTGGCCGACTGGGTGTTGTCACGGACCTCTTCGTTGAAGGGGGGTCGTGGTGGCTGACTTGCTGGAGATCAGGGGGTTACGGATCGAGGCGACGGCTTATCCGCCGGGCGAGGCGCCGCGGCATCTGGTGCTGGTCGATGACGTGTCGGTGGCGGTGGCCAAGGGCCGCGTGCTGGGGCTGATCGGGGAAAGCGGCGCGGGCAAGTCGACCATTGGCCTTGCGGCGATGGCTTACGGTCGCGGTGGCGTGCGGCTGACCGGGGGTCAGGTGCTGCTGAACGGGCGGGACATTCGCGGGGCGGGGCCGTCGGAATTGCGCGGCCTTCGGGGCCGCGAAGTGACCTATGTGGCGCAGTCGGCGGCGGCGGCGTTCAACCCGGCCAAGCGGCTGATGGATCAGGTGATCGAGACCACGCTGCTGCACAAGCTGATGACCCGGCAACAAGCCGAAGCGCGGGCAGTGGAATTATTCGCCAAGCTGGGCCTGCCCGACCCCGAAAATTTCGGCCGCCGCTATCCACATCAGGTGTCGGGCGGGCAGTTGCAGCGGGCAATGACGGCGATGGCGCTGTGCCCCAAGCCCGATCTGGTGGTGTTTGACGAGCCGACAACGGCGCTGGACGTGACCACGCAGATCGACGTGCTGGCGGCCATCAAGGAGGCGATCCACGAAACGGGCGTTGCGGCCCTGTACATCACCCATGATCTGGCAGTGGTGGCGCAGGTTGCCGACGATATCCTGGTGCTGCGCGGCGGCAAAAAGGTCGAGTACGGCTCCACCGACCGGATCATCAATGCGCCGCAAGAGGCCTATACCAGGGCGCTGGTGTCCGTCCGCTCGATTGCCCATGTCGAAAAGGTGTTTCCGGACGCCATCTTGAGCGTGCAGGGGGTGACGGCACGCTACCGGGGCACCGATTTCGACGTGCTGAAGGCGGTGACAGTCGATGTGGCGGCGGGGCAGACCCTTGCGGTGGTTGGCGAAAGTGGATCGGGCAAGTCGACGCTGGCGCGGGCGATCACCGGGCTTCTGCCCGCCTCGGCCGGGACCATTCGCTTTGCCGGGCGCGTGCTGTCGCCGGATCTGGCGGCGCGCAGCAAGGACGATCTGCGCGAGGTGCAGATGATCTACCAGATGGCCGACACCGCGATGAACCCGCGCCAGACAGTGGGCACCATCATCGGGCGGCCGCTGGAGTTTTACTTTGGCCTGAAGGGGGAGGCGCGGCGGGTCCGGGTGCAGGAGCTGCTGGACCAGATCGAGATGGGGGCGGGCTATCTTGACCGCTATCCGGCGGAACTGTCGGGCGGGCAAAAGCAGCGGGTCTGCATCGCACGCGCCCTGGCCGCCAAGCCCCGGCTGATCATCTGCGACGAGGTGACGTCGGCGCTGGACCCGCTGGTGGCCGATGGCATCCTGAAGCTGTTGCTGGAATTGCAGGCGCGCGAGGGGGTGGCCTATCTGTTCATCACCCATGATCTCGCCACCGTCAAAGCCATCGCCGACAAGATCGCGGTGATGTATCGCGGCAAGGTCGTGCGCTATGGGTCGAAAACCGAAGTGCTGACGCCGCCCTATGACGATTACACCGACCTGTTGCTGTCCTCGGTGCCCGAGATGGAGCTGGGCTGGCTGGAAGGCGTGCTGGCAAGCCGCAAGATGGAAAGTGCCGGGAACTAGAGCAGGATGAATGTTGATGGACGCGTCAGATGGCCGTGTGATCTGCAAGACCACCGCCGCCACCCGTGCCAGAGGGCCGTCTGATGAAGGCTCCGGGGGAGCCTTCATCGGTCCGATTGCTGCGGCGCGCAAGTGCAAGGCAAGGGGGATCGGGCTGGGTACACTGGTGAGCAAGGGAAGGCGCCTGCCCGGGGGCAGGCAGGCGCCTCCCCGACAGGCTTTGGCCGGTCGGGGACGAGACGAAAGTCGGGGGGCGGTCTGTATCGGTCGCCTTG
>JANXPK010000849.1 GCA_025357355.1 Rhodobacterales bacterium | reverse complement strand
GGCCTCGATTGCGTTCTATGACGCGGCGTTTGCGGCGTTGGGCGGCGGGATGCGTTATGAAGTGCCCAAGGAAATGACTGGCGGCGCGGTGGTGCGTGGCTATGGGCGCGAGCGGCCGCAGTTCTGGCTGGCAGAGGCTGGGGTTGGCGGCGCGCGGCCTGCAACGTCGCCGAACCATATCGCCTTTACCGCCCGCAACCGAGCCGAAGTGGACGCCTTCTACAAGGCGGCGATGGCTGCTGGTGGCAAAGACAACGGTGCGCCGGGCCTCAGGCCCCATTACCATGCCGACTACTATGGCGCCTTCGTGCTGGACCCAGATGGCAACAATGTCGAGGGGGTCTGCCACGGCCCGGCTTGACCGTGGCACCTTGATTTTCCGCCCTGCCCCGTGCAAACCCGCGCAAGCTTTGCAGGGATGGGCCGGGACATGACCAGAATCGACGATTGCTTTGCGCGGCTGGGTGCGGCGAAGAAGAAGGCTTTCGCCGCCTATGTCATGGCGGGCGATCCTGATGTCGCAACTTCGCTTGCCGTGATGAGGGGCCTGCCGGGCGCGGGGGTGGACATTATCGAGCTGGGCCTGCCCTTCACCGACCCGATGGCCGACGGGCCGACGATCCAGCGGGCGGGTCAGCGGGCGCTGGATGCGGGCATGACCGTCGACAAGACCTTGCAGATGGTCAGCGATTTTCGGGCCGGGGATCAGACCACGCCCATCGTGCTGATGGGCTATTACAACCCGATCTATTCGCGCGGGGTCGATCTGTTTCTGGTGCAGGCCAAGGCGGCAGGCATCGACGGGTTGATCATCGTCGATCTGCCGCCCGAAGAGGATGCCGAACTGTGCCTGCCTGCGCAGGCGGCCGGGCTGAACTTCATCCGGCTGGCCACCCCCACCACCGACGCCAAACGCTTGCCCAAGGTGCTGACCAACACGTCGGGATTTGTCTATTACGTCTCGATCACCGGGATCACCGGGGCGGCTGCGGCCTTGGCCTTCGAGGTGGCGCCGGAGGTTAAGCGCATCAAGGCCAGCACCAAGCTACCGGTCATCGTTGGTTTTGGCATCAATACGCCAGAGGCGGCTCAGGGGATCGCGGCAGTGGCCGATGGCTGCGTCGTAGGCTCTGCGATCGTCAAGCTGATCGGCGAGGGGCGACCGGTGGCCGAGGTGCTGGCGTTCGTGAAGGGTCTGGCAATGGGGGCGCACCGTGCCTGAGCGCGTTGTGGTCCCAACCTCGGACCAACCAGAAAATCGTTTTAGTTCAATCCTTTGCGGTTTCAGATTAACCTGATTTTAACTTGCGACCTCGACCGGTCGGCCCCCGATTCAGGCAAAAAGCCGCCGTGCCGCGCCCACCAGAAACCACAACATCAACACTGCCGTCGCCCCGTTCATGGTCACGGCACCCCAGCGTCCGGCGCTGCCGCTGACCCGGTCGCGCAGTACCATCACCGTGCCGGACCACGCCAGACCCCAGGTTGCGGCCCCAGCCACCACGGCAACCACGACCAAGAGCAGGCTCTGCATCCCCAGCCCCGCCATGCCGGGCCGACCGATGGCCGCAAGCCAGAAGGTTACGTTCCACGGTGAGGTGAGCGCCATCGTCAGGCCCAGCACATAGCTCGCCTGTCCGCTGTCAAAGCGTACCTGCGCGCCCATTCGTTCCTCATAAGCTGCCCGGGCCCGGCGCAGGAACGTCATGGCCAGCATCGCCAGCAGCCCGATGCTCAGCACGCTCAGAACCAGTTGCGCCGCAGGCCCGGTAAACACCACGCCTACCCCCAATGCTACCAGCAGCGCCCAGAGACCATCGCCGGTACAGGCCCCCAGGATCAGCCCGTATCCCGCCCAGAACCCCCCCGCGAGGCAACGCCGCGTCATCTCGGCATTGATCGGTCCGGGCGGCCAGGCCACCGACCATCCCAATAGAAACCCCGACCCCAGCAATCCCCACATCTTCCGCCTCTGCCCTTGTGTCCCAGTCCGTGAATGCCCTAACCTTGACCCGGACAAAAGGGGGCTCGCCGTGACCAAGGGGCGGATCGAGGCGTTTTCGGATGGGGTGATCGCCATCATCATCACCATCATGGTGCTGGAACTCAAAGTGCCGCATGGCCACGACCTGTCCATGCTGCAACCGCTGATCCCGGTCTTTCTGTGTTATGCGCTTTCGTTCACCAATGTCGGCATCTACTGGGCGAACCACCACCACATGTTTCACGCCGTCCATCATGTCGGCGGTTGGGTGCTGTGGGCCAATCTGCATCTGTTGTTCTGGCTGTCGTTGATGCCCTTTGCCACAGGCATTGTCGGCGAGAATGAGCTGGGTAGCGTTCCGGTGGCACTTTATGCTTTTGATCTGACCATGTGCGCGGTGTCCTACACGCTGCTGGTGATGGCACTGGTGGCCCAGCACGGCCGCGACAGCGACTTTGCCCGTGCGCTGGGGTCGGATGCCAAGGGCAGGATTTCGCTGGCAATCTACGTCGTGTCCATTCCGCTGGCCTTCATGGCCCCGGTTGTCTCGCTGATGCTGATTGCGCTGGTCGCTGCGGTGTGGGTGGTGCCTGACCGCCGCTTTGCCCGCGCCGCAGAGCCGCACTGACGGCGCATTGCCCCGAGCGATCGCTGTGGATAGGTTAGCGCCATCTGCCACAGGAGTTGCCCCATGCCCGTCATCACCTGCATCGACGACCTCAAGCACATCTACAAGCGCAAGACGCCGAAGATGTTCTACGACTACTGCGAGTCGGGCAGCTATACCGAACAGACGTTCCGCGACAACAGCAGCGATTTCAGCAAGATCCGCCTGCGTCAACGGGTGGCGCGCGATCTGTCCGACCGCACTACCGATAGCGTGATGATCGGCAGGAAAGTGGCGATGCCGGTGGCGCTGGCCCCGGTTGGGTCGTGCGGCATGCAGGCCCCGGATGGCGAGATCAAGGCGGCGCGGGCGGCGGCGGCGTTTGGCGTGCCGTTCACGCTGTCCACCATGTCGATCTGCTCGATCGAGGATGTGGCGGCGTATTCGCCCGACCCGTTCTGGTTCCAGCTTTACGTGATGCGCGACGAGGATTTCGTCGATACGATCATCGAGCGGGCGCGGGCGGCGAAGTGTTCGGCGCTGGTGTTGACGCTGGACCTGCAGGTGTTGGGTCAGCGGCACAAGGATCTGAAGAACGGGCTGTCGTCGCCGCCGAAGCTGACATTGCCCAACATGATCGATATGGCGATGCGGCCGGAATGGGCGCTGGGGATGCTGGGCACACCACGGCGGACCTTCCGCAACATCGTCGGCCATGCCAAGGGGGTGACCGACATAGCCAACCTGATGTCGTGGACCAACGAACAGTTCGACCCGAAACTTGACTGGTCCAAGGTGCGGCGCATCCGCGATCAATGGGGCGGCAAGCTGATCCTGAAGGGCGTCATGGACCCCGACGACGCGCTGATGGCGCTGGATGTGGGGGCGGACGCGCTGGTGGTGTCCAACCATGGTGGGCGGCAACTGGACGGTGCCTTGTCGTCAATCCGGATGCTGCCGCAGATCGTGCGGGCGGTGGGCGAGAAGACCGAGGTCTACATGGACGGCGGCATCCGCACTGGCCAGGACATCATGAAGGCGCTGGCGCTGGGTGCGAAGGGCTGCCTGATCGGCAAGGCCTGGCTGTACGGCCTGGGGGCAATGGGCGAGGCCGGCGTCACCGCGGCGATCGAGATCCTGCGCAATGAGCTTGACGTGTCGATGGCGCTGACCGGCACCCGCAACGTCCGCGACATCGGTCCGCAGGTGCTGATGAATCCGCCGGCGCCCGGCAAGTGAGCGCGGATACCGACTATTCGGTTTTCGACGCCGGCAATGTGCTGCTGCAGTCC
>JANXPK010000827.1 GCA_025357355.1 Rhodobacterales bacterium | reverse complement strand
TGTGTCTGTTCCTGGTGCCGTGGCTTGACACGTCATCGGTGCGTTCGGGTCGCTATCGGCCGATGTTCAAATGGTGGTTTGCCATGCTGGTCGTCGATTTCGTCGTGCTGATGTGGACGGGATCGCAGGTGCCAACCGTGGTGACCGGCTGGATCGGGCTTATCGCCTCGACCTACTGGTTCGCCTATTTCCTCGTGATCCTGCCGCTCTTGGGTGTGCTTGAAAAGCCGCTCTTGCAACCGGCCACTATCGAGGAAGATTTCAAGTCCCACTACGCCGATCCGGCCGAGTGAGAGAAAGGAACTGACTGAGATGATACGCCAGATCGCAATCAGCGCCGTTTCTGCCCTTGTCCTGATGACCGGCGCTGTGCGGGCCCAGGAAGCCAATGTCAAGGATGTGTCCTTCAGCTTTGAAGGTCCGTTCGGGACCTTTGACGAGCATCAGTTGCAGCGCGGGCTTCAGGTTTATACCGAGGTTTGCACCGCCTGCCACGGGCTGAAATTCGTTCGCATCGGCGCCTTGGCCGATGTGGGCGGCCCGCATCTGCCCGAGGATCAGGTCAAGGCCTATGCTGCGGCCTTCCCGCTGAACGACGAAGATAGCAACCGACAGTTGTACGATGTGGAAAAGGGTAAATTCCGGCCCCTGACCCCGGCGGACAATTTCCCGGCCAACTATTCGTTCCAAAAGCCACTGGGTGCGCCTGACCTCAGCGTCATGGCCAAGGCCCGCGCCGGGTTCCATGGCCCGATGGGTCTGGGCATCGCCCAGCTGTTCAGCGGGATGGGCGGGCCGGAATACATCGTCTCGATCCTGACCGGGTTCAAGGACGCCCCTGATTGCACGCCCAAGGACTTCCCCGGCAGCTACAACGCCAATTTCGAGCGTGGCGGCTTTCCTGACGAGTGCAAGATCTTCAAGGATGTGACCCACAAGAAGACCAATGCCGACGGCACTGTGACCGATGTGACCGACAAGGTCGAGGTTGGCCACAAGGTGCCGGGCAGCTGGATCCGCATGCCGGCCCCGCTTGCCGCCGGTCAGGTCAAATATGCTGACGGCACCGAAGCGTCGTTGCAGAACGAATCCGAGGATGTGGCGGCGTTCCTGATGTGGGCCGCCGAGCCCAAGATGATGGTCCGCAAGGAAAGCGGCTTCAAGGCGGTGTTCCTGTTGGCGTTGTTGTCGGTGCTGTTGTATCTGACCAACAAACGTCTGTGGGCCAACGTCAAGGGCAAGAAGAAGCCCGCCTGATTGATCCGCCTAGTGCCCTTGAAACCCCGCCTGCTGGCGGGGTTTTTCATTGTGATCTGCCCAGATAGTCCCGTAACGCCTGGGGTGGATCGCTGAACAACTCTGTCGTCGGCCGGGGCGCCAATGCTACACCCTCAGCGACCAACACCGTCTTGGCGGCAAAGCGTATTGCGTCTCCCGGGTCATGACTGACCAATAGGCACAGCGCGCCGGTCTCTTTGACCATCGCTTGCACCAGATCCAGCAGATCGGTCTTGAGCGCAGGACCCAGCGCCGCGAACGGTTCGTCCA
>JANXPK010000821.1 GCA_025357355.1 Rhodobacterales bacterium | reverse complement strand
GGTGTTGCTGGTCACCAGAATGTGCAGGCCGGGCCGGGCCACAAGCAGCCGCTCGACCAACCAGCGTGCCGACGTCAACTCGCCGTTGGACGCGCCGTGCAGCCACAGGGTCGGGCCGCGCCTGCCCGCTGTTCCACGTCCCAGACGCTCGGCAAGGTCGGTCAGGCTCTCGCCCGCCCAAAGGCGCCGGGCCAGCAAGACGGGCAACGCTAGCGCCATGATCAGCCGGTACAAGAGCATCCGTCCCCCTTGCCCGATCCTTAGGCGGGACGGACCCGGGCGGCAAGGCGGGGCGGGTGTTTGCCGGGCCACTCGGTCGCCAGATGATAGGCATGCCCCATCGCCAGCACGCGCGCGTCCGCGCCCACCGGCCCCGCCAGTTGCATCCCCATCGGCAGACCTTGTGCGCCAAAGCCCACCGGCAGCGCCAGCGCGGGCAAGCCGATCAGGCTGATCGGGACGACGATTTCCATCCAGCGGTGATAGGTGTCCATCGCATGGCCGTTGATGGTTTGCGGCCACCGCCACTCCGTCGGAAAGGGCCAGACCTGCGCCACCGGCAGCGCCACCGCGTCAAAGCGCTGAAACAACTGCGCCATGCAGGCGTAATAGCGCGACCGGACGACCGAAGCGGCGTAGACCGCGTCCGCTGTCAGACCCAATCCCTGTTTGATCTCCCAGATCGTCTCGGGCTTGATCTGCGCCCGCTTTACAGGGTCGTTGTAAAGGTCGCGCTTGCCGTTGGAATTGAGCATGGCACGCAAGGTGACCCAGGCGCGCCAAAGATCAGCGGCGGGGAACGGTGGCGGCAAGGCTTCGATAATGGCACCCTGGTCGGCGAAGACCTGCAATCCCGCTTCGCACAAGTCCAGAATGCCCAGCTCGACCTGGTAGGCCCCGCCCCAGTCGCTGAGCCAGGCAACGCGCTTGCCGCGCAGGTCAGTGGTCAAGAGATCGGCGAAGTTCTGGTTCGGACGGTCGAACGGGGTCTCGGGGTTGGGACCGGCCTGCACTTGCAACAGGCGCGCCAAATCCTCGATGGTGCGCCCCATCGGGCCCGATGTCGATAGGGTCGCCAGATGGGTGTCGCCATCGGCATCCTGCGGCACCAGACCCCAGGTTGGGCGAAAACCGTAGACGTTGCAGAACGCCGCCGGATTGCGCAAGGACCCCATCATGTCCGAGCCATCAGCAACCGGCAACATTCGCGCGGCCAGCCCCGCCGCCGCACCGCCCGACGATCCGCCTGCCGTGCGCGACAGATCATAGGGATTGCGGGTGGCGCCATGCACCGGATTGAACGAATGGCTGCCCTGACCCCATTCCGGCGTGTTGGTCTTGCCGATGAAGATCGCCCCTGCCGCGCGCATCCGGGCCGCCAACAGGTCATCCTTCTGCGGCACGAAATCGGCGAACAAGGGCGAACCCCAGGTGGTGCGCAGCCCCTTGGTCGCCACCAGATCCTTCACCGCCAGCGGCAACCCGTGCAGCCAGCCGGTCGGTGGCGCATCATCGGCGGCCAGCGCTTGCGCCATCAGGGCGTCCCGGTCGCGCAGCGAGACCACTGCGTTGACCAGCGGGTTCACTTCGGCAATCCGCTCGAGGTGGTCGGCCATGATCTCGGACGGCGCCGCTTTGCGCGCTGCAATCAGCCGCGCCAAGTCCGAGGCTGAAAGCTCTGACAGCCGCATCGTTAACCTTTCATCGGTCCATAAATATTCCGCAGGGAGTGCGGGGGGCGCGAAGCCCCCCGCGTAGCGACGCCAAAAGCGGCGCCGTCACTTCTGCAGTTCAGTCCAGATCGCCGTGATGTATTCCTGCGCCTTGGGCGAGCAGGTCGGGATGAAATGGGCCTTGTCCACCAGATCAGCCGGCGGATTAAGCTCAGGTGCGCCCTTCATTTCCGGCGGCAAGAATTGCTCCGACCCCGAAATGCCGTTGTCATAGTGCGCAAAGGCCGAGATCAGCGCGGCGTTTTCCGGCTTCATGATGAAGTCGAGGAACTTGTAGGCGTTATCGACGTTCTTGGCGTCCTTCAACAGAGCGACCTGATCCATCCACTTGATATAGCCTTCCTTAGGGTAGCCATAATGCACATCCGGGTTGCGCAGCCGGGCGCGCAGGATGGCGCCGTTCCAATAGACCGAGGCGGGAACGTCGTTGGTCGCCATCTTGTCTTCCATGCCGTAGTCCATGCTCATCCACATCGGCTTGGCCTTCAGAAGCTGGTCGCGCACCTTCTTCATCAGGGCGGCATCCTCAGAGCAGGGCTGGCCGCCCATATACATGGTGGCCAGTGCCAGAACGTCGCCCATTTCCGGCGTCACATTGACCTTGCCCTGCAATTCCTTGGGTGGATCCATGAAGATGGCCGAGGTGTTGATGTCGCCCGCATAGACCTTGGTGTTGACGGCAACACCCGTGGTGCCCCACTGCCACGGCACGGTGAACTTGCGACCCGGATCATAGGGCACATTCATCCATTCCGGCGCGATGTTGGCGTGATTGAGCTTGATCGCGACCTGCGCCTCGTCG
>JANXPK010000812.1 GCA_025357355.1 Rhodobacterales bacterium | reverse complement strand
GGTGGCCTTGCAGATCAAGCGGCCCTCACGATGTTTCCATCAAGATTGATCGCGCTCTAAAGACAGATAATCGGTGTCATGCGCCGACGTCTTCGGCCTTTTGCATCTGCACCGCGTTGATCTGCCAGCCGTCCGGACCCTGGACCATCTGATAGTCCAGGAGATAGGCGGTGCCTTTGCGGTCGGTGATCCGCACCCGTTGCCACAGGGCCCCACCGATCTCGCGCAGGTCTTGCATTTCGACCAGGGCGGGATCGACCACCATGGGATAGCCGGTCGTGACCATGGCGCCGAAATTTTCGGGCGTCTGAAAAATGCCGTGGATCGTGGGCGAGGCAAAGGTGAAAGCAAGGGCAAAGTCGCCAGCCCGGAAAGCCTCGATCTGGGCGGTGATGGTCGATTGAATGGCACTGTCCTGGGCGGCTGCGGCGAAAGGGACCAGAAACAAGGTCACGGCAAGAATGATACGGCCAAGCATTTGAACCTCCTGATGGCAGGTCACACATAAGGTACGCGGCGTGCGGGTCGTTGGTTTCAGATCGGCGCGAATATTTCCAGCTCAGGCTCTTCGCGGCGGTTTCGGCTTTAGCGATGCCGCATGGACGATGGTGGGCGCGCCCCAAAGCCGGGCGTGCGCCACCGGAAGGTCGGCTGGCAAAGCGACGTAGCCCTTAATCACCGCACCGTGCTGGATGACCGCCACACCGTCGTACCGCGTGGCAAACGTCGCGCGATCAGCTTCCGACAGACGCAGGCAGATGCGACCGTCAAGGTCCAGAAAGGCGAACATGTTGCCCGCCTGGGACGCATAGTGCATCGTCTTTCCCTTCAGCACCACAGAGGAGAGTGCTGCCTGCAAATCCGCCCGATCCGCCATGACGGTCTCCTTGGTGCCAGACTATCGCACGTCGGCCTTGTCTGGCAACGGCGTGCAATGACAGCATCAGAAGCGTGGGGATTTGACCTCACGCTGACGACGTTGGGGAAAAGATCAAGGCGGTCAGGATTGGGTGAACAGGCTTGAGCGTTTCTCGATGATTTCGGCGCCGTCGCGGATCAGAAACAGGGCGGCGAGGTGATGCGCTTCGGCCACGGCTGGGCCATCATGAGGGCCAAGCACCATCAGCGCCGACGCCCAGGCGTCGGCTGTCATGCAGCTCGCATGGCAGACGGTAACCGAGGCGAGCGCGTTGTCCACCGGCCAGCCGGTGCGGCCGTCAATGGTATGGGCGCGCAGCTTGCCGCGGTCTTCGACGAAGTGGCGATAATCGCCCGAGGTGGCGAGGGCGCAGTCTTTGACGTGGAGCACATCCCAAGCGGTGCGACGACCACGCACCGGCGCCTCAAGCGCCACGGTCCAGATGCCGTCAAGCCCCGGCTTGCGACCGCGGGCGCGCAATTCGCCGTCGATCTCGGCAAGGTAATCGGTGATGCCTTGGGCTTCGAGCACGCGGGCCAGTTCGTCCACACCGTAACCCTTGGCGATGCCCGACAGATCAAGGGCGAAGGCGGCGGTCTTGTGCAAGGCGGGCGGATCGAGGCCTGCGGAAAGCGCCCAATATTGACCCAGCGGTTGCGGCCCGTCGGGCAAGGTGCTAACGCTGTCGGGGCCAAAGCCCCAGGCGTTGACGGCCCGGCCCAGCGTCATGTCGAAGGCCCCCTGAGACGCCGCAGAGATGCCAAGGCCGTGCGAGACGACGCGGGCAAGATCGGCGGGAACGGCAAGCCATTCGCCAAGCGGCCCGCGGTTGAACTCGGACAGGGCTGAGTGCGGCTTCCAGGTGGACATTGTTTGATCGACGGCGGCCACCGCCGTGTGCAATGCCGTACCGAGCGCCGTCATGTCGGGGTCAGCCGCCGAAAAGGTGACGCGAAATTGGGTGCCCATGGTCGGGCCCGAGATGCGGTGCAGGCGCTTTTCGGGGGGCGGAGGTGCGGGCTTGCGCCGGGGTTTGAAGATACCGAACATATGTTCAGAAAATGTCTTCAAGGTAGCGGCCTCGCTGTTTCAGCGCGAGAACCGACTGACCAAAGGGGGCAAGGATCGCATCGAACTCTTCACGAACGGCACGGGCCATGGCGTCGCCGCCGCAGACCATCACACTGGCGCCCTGACGCAACAGGTCGGCCAGACGCGAGGCGTCAGTGGCGACGCGGTGCTGGACATAGGCGCAGTCGTGGGAGCGGCTGAACGCGGTGATCAGGCTGGAAAGCTCTTGATCGATCAGGCTTTGATCGAGCTGCTCCCAATAAAGGAAATCGGATTCTGGCGAGCGACCGCCCCAGAACAGATGGAACGGTCGCCGCTGCCGGTTGGCGCGGATCAGTCCGATGAAGGGGGCAATGCCGGTGCCGGCAGAGACCATGACAACGGGTCTGCGCCCCATGGGCAGCGAGAATTCGGGGTTGGGACGGGCAAAGGCCTGAATGGTCTCGCCGGGTTCGAGACTGCACAGATAGGACGAACACTCACCACCCGTCTGCTTGCGCACGCAAATCTCGACAATGGAGTTGGAGGGCGCCGAGGCGATAGAGTAGAAGCGCGGGATGTTTCCGGATGGGGGAAGCACGCCGAGAAGATCGGTTGGCGAATAGCGCGCCGCACCGGCAAGGCGGGCGGTCAGGCGCGCCAGCGGCGAGCGGTCCTCGGCATCGGCATCACAAAAGCGCAGCACCACGGTCGGGGTCTGAACCTCGGTGCCGTAGACCTCTTTTTCGGTGAGCAGAAGGGTGCGGGTGGGTGGAACCTCGACCTCGTGATGCAGGGTCATCTCATGGCCCAGCAAAGCACCGACGGCAGTTCCCCAGCTGGCGAAGGCCTGGGTCGACTGGCGGTTGATGAAGGTGGCCTGCATCATGCGTGGCCAGCCGCGATCTTGCAGGGTAGCGTCGATGTCCTTGGCGAACTGGCAATACTGGGCAAATGCGCGGTCGCCAAAACCCAGAACGGCCGAGGACCAGCGCGGAATTTCCGGGACCTTGCGCAGGGATTTCAGAAGACCGGCGGCGGATTCAGGAGCGTGGCCGTTGCCATAGGTCGCGGCGAGGAAGAACACCTGTTTGGCCATGTCGTAGCGCGGACGAAACGCGCTCATCGGGGCCAGGTGGACGGCGTGGCCAGAGGCCGTCAGTTCGCGGTGCAAAACGCGGGCAAAGCCCCAGGTGCTGCCGCTTTCCGACCCGACCAGAATGACGATCTCGGCGCTTTGCGCCGGGGCGTTGCGGGCAACTCGCGCCTGACCTGCCTTCCGACGGTGCAGCCAGACCGCGACACCAAGGCCCGCGATCAGCGGCGACATCAGCGCGGCAAGGCCGAGGAGCGCGCCAAGCCAGGCCATCCCCTCGCCGGTGTGCAACGCGTAAAACCAGGCGTAGATACGTTCGGATGCGGTCGCAGGCACCTGTTCCAGCACGGCGCCACTGAACTGGTCGACCAGGGTCAGACCGGCATCGGTCTTCAACGTGTAGATGTCGGTGGGATCGCCGTTATAGGGAAATTGCAGATCGCGAAGATCGGCTAGCGGAACGGCCAGTCCCTTGAGGCTGCCGGGGCTGACGGGCGGGCCGCTGTAATCGGCGCTGGCGGGAAAGGCTTGTGACTGGGCCGAGGTTACGGTGATGACGTTGAACTCCGTCAGCACGATGTAGGTGCCGGTCACCGCCGACAACAGGAAGGGCAGAACCGCCAGCCGCGACAGGGTGCTGTGCAGCCGCCCGGCGCTGTGGCCCTTGGCGCGATCCAAGATGCGGGCAATGCCCCCCATGCGCGAGATCAAGAGCAGCGCGCCGAAGGTCGAGACCAAGGCCATCAGCACCGCGCCCGCCGCAGCCACGTAACGGCCTGTCGTGCCCAGTAGCAGCGAGCGGTGAAAGTTCTTCAGCGTGTCATAAAGCCAGCCTTGTCCGGTTTCGGGGGCAAGAATGGCGCCGGTGGTCGCCGCGACATTGGCCTTTTGCGGGGCACCGGAGGCATCGGTGTAATCCACCTCGATCCGGCCCGACGGCAAACGGTGGATGGCCTGGATGTTCTGGACATGGACCGCAACCCGACCGGCAAGATCGGCGACGGTCACCCCTGACGTGGATTGGACCTGCGACGACAGGCTGTCCCTGACCGGGTAGACCGACAGGACAGCCCCACTGAGGGCGAGGGCGACAACCAGCACCAGCGAGACAAGGCCAAGGGCCGAATGGAGGCTGCGCCACATCGCCGCGTCAGTAGCTGACGGTCATCGTGGCGACAAAGGTGGTGCCACCAGCGGGCGTGCCATTATGCGCGTCGTCCAGCAGGACGGCGGCCTCGTCGGGAACGTAGTATTCCCCTTCGACCGCCGATTCGAGGCGCAGGGTGAAGCCTGCATTCAAGAGCTTGTCAGGCACATCGACCGTGACCGTCGTGCCGGACCCCGAGCCGAGGCTGGCGCCCGTGGTGCCATCGACGGTGCGGCGCGAGCGCATGAACATCCGGTACCACCGGTCTAGATGCTCAAAGAAGCGCCCGTAGGAGCCCGCCGCGTAAAGCGTTGAAACATAACGGCCATTGCCATCGACGACATAGGCGACCAGAAAAGCCTGCCGCCCGGAATAGTCGGCCATCTTGATATCGATGGTCAACGGACGGGCGTCCGCCTCAACCGCGAGGGTCAGGCCGATGGCAAGGGTCGCGGCGAGAAGAGTTGCTTTCATTGTCTGCCTCTGTATTGGAGCGCCGTGCCGATGTTGCTCTTGCAACCGGACGGCCCGACTGGTTCAACAGCAGGGATATCCCGTCAAGCTGACAGGAAGCTGAACAGGCTTTTGACGGCAGTCGTACAAAGGCCCAAACGGAAAGCCAGACAATTGCGCGTGCTATTGGTTGAGGATGACAGGGCAATCGGCGGGGCGGTACGCGACCACATCGCCGCGGCGGGCCACGCGGTCGACTGGGCGCGCGATCTGGCGACGGCGCGCGATCTGCGGGCCGTATCGGGCTATGAACTGCTGCTCTTGGACCTTGGTTTGCCCGATGGTCGCGGTATTGACCTTTTGCGTGAGGTGCGGCGAGGCGGCGACAAGGCAGCCGTGCTGATCCTGTCGGCGCGCGACCAGATTGCGGCGCGGATCGAAGGTTTGAACGCAGGTGCCGACGATTACCTGATCAAGCCGTTCGATCTGGAGGAGTTGAGCGCGAGGGTTGCCGCTGTTGCCCGGCGCTATGCCAGCAACCCCAATCCCGAGCGTAAATTCGGTCAGGTTTCCATCGATACAGCGAACCGCCGGGTGTCGCTGGGCGCCGAGCCCCTGGCGCTGTCGTCACGCGAATGGGCGGTGCTTGAGCGGTTGATCCGCAGCCCTGGCGCCGTGGTCAGCAAGCCCGAGATCGAAGAGGCCCTGTACGCCTTTGGCGCAGAGGTCGAAAGCAACACGGTCGAGG
>JANXPK010000751.1 GCA_025357355.1 Rhodobacterales bacterium | reverse complement strand
GGGACGACAGCCCGGACCATGCCGCCACCTGGGACTTCCTCGACCGCCGCATCGAGAATGTGATGACCTTCGAAAAAGCCCGCGCAAATTTCCGCGAAAATCCGCTGGGAAAGCTGCTGCTGGCCGGTCCCCTGAAGTTTTTGGAAAGGGTCCATGCCCCACAAAGGCCAGAAGACCTTCCCGGCCGCACCCAGTGAAAGACCGAACATGACCCTCGCCCACGCCATGCTCGCCATGGAAATCTCCAGCCCCGGCGCGCCCGATGTGCTCAAACCCTGCGCCGTGCCGGTGCCGGTGCCGGGCCATGGCCAGATCGTCCTTCGGGTGGCCTTTGCCGGGGTCAACCGCCCCGATGCCCTGCAACGCCTCGGCGCCTACAATCCCCCCGCCAACGCCTCGCGCCTGCCGGGGCTAGAGGCTTCGGGAACCGTCGTAGCGCTCGGCGCGGGCGTAACCCGTTGGCAAATCGGGGATAAAGTCTGCGCGCTCTTGCCCGGCGGCGGTTATGCCGAATATGCCGCTACGCATGAGGCCCACGCCCTGCCCATCCCCGAAGGCCTGTCGCTGCGCGAGGCCGCCTGCCTGCCCGAAACCTGCTTCACCGTCTGGTCCAACGTCGTCATGCGCGGCGGCCTCACCGGAGGCGAGCGTTTTCTGGTTCACGGCGGCACCTCAGGCATCGGCTGCACCGCCATCCAGATCGCCCGCGCCCTCGGCGCCCGCGTCTTCGCCACGGCCGGCACCGACGACAAGGCCCGCTTCTGCGAAAGCCTGGGTGCCGAACGTGGCATCAACTACCGCTCCGAAGACTTCGCCGACATCATGGCCAAACTCGGCGGCGCCGATCTGATCCTCGACATGGTCGGCGGCCCCTATATCGCCTTGAATCTCAAAGCCCTGGCCGATGACGGCCGCCTCGTCCAGATCGCCTTCCTGCATGGTGCCAAGGCCGAAGTCACCTTCTCCGACCTGATGACCCGACGCCTGACCATGACCGGCTCCACCCTGCGCCCGCAATCCGATCTCGCCAAGGCCCGCATCGCCACGCAAGTCGAGGCGCATGTCTGGCCGATGATCGCGCGCGGCGCCCTCAAGGTGGTGATCGACAGCGAATTCCCCTTGCCGCAGGCCCCCGCCGCCCATTGGCGGATCGAAGCACCCGGCCATGTCGGCAAGATCGTGCTGAAGGTCGAAGAATAGCTGAAGATTTTTTGACGAAAAATCTTGCCCCCTTTTTCTGCGAAAAAACCACATGAATCAACAAACCAATTTTCGCAGACAAATAGCGCCCCTAATTTTTCGCAGAAAAATTGCACCCGCTGATTTTTCGCAGAAAAATCGTCACCTCGCCTTCCTGCGATGCGCAGGCGGTATTCCTAACATTGCCCGGTACTTGGCCACCGTCCGCCGCGCTATCTTAACGCCAAGTTCCGCGCTCAAGCCTTGCGCCAAAGCCTCATCCGACAAGGGCGCGCCCGCTTCCGATCCGATCTTGCGCGCCAGAAGGTCGCGCACTCGCCGCGCCACATGGTCGCCAGC
>JANXPK010000744.1 GCA_025357355.1 Rhodobacterales bacterium | reverse complement strand
TATTCCCGCCGTGTCGACCCATCACGCCTTTGACACCCCACCCTTGTCCGGATGCGCCCACAAACCTGCGGCGCGGGCCCGTGGTGAAGCGGATGCAGTTGAACGCACTGCGGTCTAGCCCCCGCGCTGTCAGACGTCTGGCTTGGAAAACTGCTTGCCCGACCCCTCAAGCCGGGCAAATCGCCCCACGGACAAACCTTCAAATCCGGTTAACAGGAATTTCTATCTATTTGAAATACATGTATAAAGAAGATGGTCCGAGGTTCGGACCTTGTTGAATTCGTCGTGCCGTCGACTGCTCAGCCCTACTTGCCCGCCCTCAATCGGATCATCGTATAGGACAGCGGTTTCAGCGCCAGCTTCAAAACCCCATCCTCGACCTTGGCGCCCTTGCCCCGCCTCGGGGCAACCTGAGTCGGGTCGGCCAGCGTGTTGACCGCCTCCAGCGACCCATGCGTCATCTCCTGATGGTCGGCCACGGTCAGATTGCCAAAACCGTGCAAAGCCACCTCGGCGGTAAGGGACTCGCTGGCATGGCGGTTCACCGCAAAGAACGTCACCGTCCCAGCCACCTCATCATGTGTGCCCGCAATATCAAGATAAGGCACATTGTCGGCCACGTCAGCATCATAACCCGCGCATTTCACTGCAAGATTCAGTGCGGTGCCGCGCCCGAAGATCGAGGCGAAATAGTAGGGATAATAGATCGTCTGCCGCCATGCCGCCCCGCCCGGCTCGGTCATGATCGGCGCGATCACGTTGACCAGCTGCGCAATGCAGGCAATCTTGACCACGTTGGACTTGCGGATAAAGGTGTTGAGGATACAGCCGACCTGCAGCACATCCTCGAAATTGTAGATGTCTTCCAGCAGCCGGGGTGCAGTCGGCCAGCCTTCGTTGCCGTCCAGAATGGCGCGGTCCTGTTTGTTGGAATGATACCAGACGTTCCACTCATCAAAGCTGATCGCCACCTCGTGTTTCGACCGCTTGTTGGCCTTGACCAGATTGATCGTGCCTTCAACGGTCGAAATATAGCGGTCCAGCTTGTGGTTCAGCGCCAGATAGTTGGCGGTGTTCTTGGCGCGATTGGCGAAGTACATGTGCAGCGAGATGAAATCGACCGACTCGTAAGTATGCTCCAGTACGATCCGCTCCCATTCGGGATAGGTCTTCATGTCGGAATTGGACGAGCCACACACAACGAGCTTCAAGCTCTTGTCAAAGGCGCGCAGCGTCTTGGCGGTCTCGTTGGCGAGGCGGCCGTATTCCTCTGCCGTCTTGTGGCCAACCTGCCAGGGCCCGTCCATTTCGTTGCCGAGGCACCACATATCGACACCAAAGGGCTTGGCGTGACCGTTCTTCTTGCGTTGGTCTCCCCAGTACGAACCGGTTGGGCCGTTGACATATTCAACGAAATTCCGCGCCTCGTCCAGCCCTCGCGAGCCAAGGTTGATGGCCAGCATCGGCTTGGTGCCAACCGTGTCGCACCAGGTTATAAACTCATGAATTCCCACAGAATTATCGTCCGAGGTGTGCCAAGCGAGGTCGAGGCGGGTCGGGCGGTTCTTGCGCGGGCCAACGCCATCTTCCCAGTTGTAGGCGGAGACAAAGTTGCCGCCGGGATAGCGGACGTAGGGGATGTTTAGGTCACGCACCAATTCGGCGACGTCACCGCGCAGGCCATCTTTGTCGGCGGTGGGGTGGCCGGGTTCGTAGATGCCGGTATAGATGGCGCGGCCCAGGTGTTCGAGGAACGCCGAATAGACCCGGTCATCGACCTTGGAGATGGTGAAATCCCGGTGGGCGGTCACGGTGGCTTTCATTTCTCTCCCCCTCGCAAATGTTGTATCGGCCTTTCCGATATAAATCGGAAATGCGGGAACATTCGTCAAGGGGATTCGATCAGTGCGCGGCGGTGATCCGCATGACGATGTCCTGATCATAGTTGCCAAAGCCGCGGCCAAAGATGTTGACGCCACCGGGATGGCGGGCGGTCTCGTTGACGGCAACGCGAAACCGGATCGAGCGGTGCTTGTCGATGTCGAGATCGCGTAGCGTCACCGGCGCGATCTTGACGCCGTCGACATAGGTGCCGTCCGCCGTGACCCGGACCGATTTGAGCATGCCATACTGGCTGCCCTTCAGCTTCCACCAGTCGGGCGTATAAACACCGCGTTTGTCGCCGTAGTCGCCAGGGCTTGTCCAGGTACCAACCTCAACCTGATTGACCGAGAACGAGATGTCCGAGGGCCAGTCAGCGGCGGTGCCCGGCACCTCTGACGACAATTCCATCGAGAACTCCAGCGCGGAAACCTGGCCCTGCATCAGCTTGATATTATTGGGAAACTGGTATTCGACAAAGCCGCGGGTGAACCAAATCAGGCCCGCGCTCATCCGGCCCGGGTCCAAAAATGTGTCGGGCACGTCGAGAAGGCCCACGATGCCCTCGCGTGAACACAGGCCGCAAGGGGCGGAAACCTCGCAGGTGGTGTACAGGCCCAAAGGCATCGCCACCTCGATCGTGTCCTGATTGGCGGATTTCGGGTCTTTCTTGAACATCACCAACACCTCGTCAAAGAGCGTGTGGCAGATCTTCTGGTTGCCCTTGCGGGCGCGTTGGGTTTCGGTGCGGATCAGTCCTGCATCCTCGAGCAATTGGACATTGGACGACACCGACGACTGCGGCAAAGCCAGACGCTGGGCAATTTCGTTGACGTTGAGCGCGCCGTCGTCGTGCAGAAGTTTCAGGATGGCGATGCGGGCGGGCGACGCGAAAGCCTTGAGAACCTCGATGCCTTCTTCGGGGTCGACGATCAGGAAACTGCGGCTCATGCGGGGAAATCCTTCGGGCGTTCGGGTCGTGACCGTATCTATATCGGAAATCCCGGTTTGGTCAAATCGACCCAGGGGGTCGATTGCAATCATTCTCCCGCTGTGACGCATTTCACTTTGGCGAGCGTTTGGGGGTCGAGTGGGAGGGTGCAAGGCCAGAATGTCGCAATACCCGATCATCGGTCAGCCGGGTTTTGGCGATGGTCACGTAACGCCAAACCCTTGAGTACGCAGTGTTAATTGGCCTGATTAACGGGAAGTGAACGACCTACAAAGTACCTACATTCCGCCTACAACGCCTCTACACATTTTACGGGCTTTTCGACCCCGAGCTTTCGTTAACTGTAAGTCTGCGAATCAGAGGCGGGGGTTGACAAGGACCGTCTAGGTTGGGCGACTGTCGGCCTAGCCGCCGGATCTTGACCAGACCAAAGCAATTTGCCCCGGGCTGGCGGTCGTTCAGGAGAATGTCATGCGCGAACGGATTTCGTTGGACGGGGAATGGC
>JANXPK010000666.1 GCA_025357355.1 Rhodobacterales bacterium | reverse complement strand
GACCCGTTGCGCACCACCTCGGCACGCCCGCCGATGGCAGCGGCCACCTCGTCGGCGCCAAGCGCCACAGCCGCACTGTCCAAGGGCACATAGATCTTCATGCCCGTGCCCCCGCTACCAGCACATCGAACCGGGCCTCATCAAGACGCCCGATCAGCCTGCCGTCCACCATCGCCGCAGGTCCGCAGGCGCAAAGGCCAAGGCAGAATACCGGCTCCAGCGTCACCCGGCCATCCGGCGTCGTGCCGTGCCAATCCACCCCCAGCGCCGTCTTGACATGGTCCGCGACCCGGTCCGCCCCCACGGCCTGACACGCCTCGGCCCGGCACAGCTTCACCACATGCGCACCGGCCTTGGCGTCGCGGAAATCATGGTAAAATGTCACCACGCCATGCACCTCCGCCTTGGAGATGTTCAGCACCTTGGCAATCTGCGGCAGCACCTCTTGCGGCACATGGCCGAATTCGGCCTGAATGGCGTGAAGGATCGGCAAAAGCGGTCCTTCGCGGCCCTGATGCGCGGTCAGAATTTCGCCAACCTGTGCTGCAATGTCCTGGGTCATTTCGGTCTCCGATGCTGGCGCGGTGATACAGGGATTGATAGGGAAATCAATATCGTTGTCCCGTTGATCGATAGGCGGTGTCTATCGCGCTTTCCAAACAAATCTGCAATGATCTGGGTCAACCTGTTACTTAAGCCGTGCCGCTTCTTCGATCAATGCGGCCAGAACCGGGGTCTGCGGATCGTGTTTGGCGGTGATCAGACCCACCAGATGTTCGGCCTCGGGCTCGGTGATCGGAACAGCGACCAACCCGGGGAACATCGCCGCCAGCTTCATCGGCACCACGCTTGCCCATTTCCCGGTTTTCACATGGGCAATCAGGGCGATGGTCGAATTGCTTTCCACAGTCGGCGAAACCCGCGCCCCCGCTTCGGCCAGATGCTGGTTGACGATCCGGCGGTTCTGCATGTCGGCGGTCAAAAGACACAGCGGCAGCCCCGCAACCTCGGCCCAGGTCACCCGCGATCGGCCGGAAAGCGCGGTACCGGGCGCGCAAAGATAGCGGTAGAACTCGGTGTAAAGCGGCACCATGGTCACCCGACCCAAGGGTTCGTTGTCCAGATAGGTCAGCCCGGCATCCAGCTCCAGGCTTTCGATCCCGGCCAGGATCTCGACCGATGTGCGCGACAGCACCGTCACCCGCACATTGGGGTGGCGGGCGACAAAGGGCGCGGTCAGGTCAGCCACCATTGGCAGGACAGTCGGGATCACCCCCAACCGCAAATTACCCGACAGGCCGGAATGCACCGTCCGCATCTCGTCGCGCATCGCCCGCATGTCGCCGACGATGCGCCGCGCCCAGTCAAGCACGCGCTGCCCCTCGGGCGTAAGCCCTTGAAAACGCGAGCCGCGAAAGACCAGCTGCACGCCAAGCTGATCCTCCAGTTGCCGGATCGCTGACGACAGCGACGGTTGCGTCACCCCGCAAACCTCGGCCGCGCGGCCAAAGTGGCGCTCGGCAGCCAGGGCGATGAACATTTCCAGCTTGTCGATCATGGCCGCAGTAACCCGCATTCCGCTCTTGCCCGCAAGCCCCGGCGGACTTACCTCTACGCCATGAAACTCCGCATCCCCTTTCTGCCGCAACCGCCCCTCGTCAATGTCATCCGCCTCAACGGCGCCATTGGCATGGGCGCACGCAGCCTGTCCGATGCCGCCCTTGCCCCGCTGGTCGAGCGCGCCTTTACTCGCGGCAAGCCCGCCGCCGTGGCGCTGCTGGTCAATTCCCCCGGCGGCTCTCCGGTGCAATCGAGCCTGATCGCTGCCCGCATCCGCCGCCTTGCGGATGACAAAAGGGTTCCGGTCCATGCCTTTGTCGAGGATATGGCGGCCTCGGGCGGCTATTGGCTGGCCTGTGCCGGGGATCAGATCTGGGTCGATCCGTCGTCGCTGGTTGGTTCTATTGGCGTCATCTTCGCCTCATTCGGTTTCAGCGAGATCATGGCACGGCAAGGCATCGAACGCCGCGTGGTCACCGCAGGCCGCTCCAAAAGCTTTGCCGACCCATTCCTGCCGCAAAAGCCCGAGGATATCGACCGCCTCAAAGCCATCCAGACCCCGATCCACGAGGCTTTCATTGCCCATGTCAAGGCCCGGCGCGGGTCACGGCTCAAGGATGCCGACATCTTCAACGCCGATATCTGGACCGGCCAGCAGGCCGTGGACCTGGGTCTGGCCGACGGCATCGGCCATGTCGTGCCCAAGATGAAGACGCTTTTCGGTGACAAGGTGCGCTTTGCCGTGCATGGCCCCAAGAAGGGATTGCTCAGCCGCTTTGGCCTGAACCTCGCCGAAGAGACCCTGGCTGTCGTCGAAGAGCGGGCGCTGTGGGCCCAGTACGGGTTGTAAGATGATCAAGATCGTCGTCCTCTTCCTCCTTCTGATGCTCATCGTCTCGATGGTCGGCAATGTCGTCACGAAATTCCTGCGCGGCCCCACAGTACCGCCGCAAGTCAACCTGACCCGCGCCAAATGCGCCCATTGCGGCCGCACCGTCATCGGCACCGCCCCCTGCGTGTGCGGCAAGGGATGAGGGCTCTGGTCACAGGTGCCGCCCGTCGCATCGGGCGCGAGATGGCGCTGTATCTCGCCCGGCGCGGCCATGACGTTGCCGTGCACTATTCCAGTTCCGCCGCCGAGGCCCAAGAGACCGTCGCCGCCATCATCGCGTTGGGCCGCCGCGCCGTCGCCGTGCAGGCCGACCTTCTGGATGAAACCGCGCTGACCGAACTGATCCCTCGCGCGGCCTCCGTCCTGGGCGGCCCGCTGACCGTGTTGATCAACAACGCCTCGATCTTTGAATACGACACCATTGCCACCGCTACGCGCGACAGCTGGAACCGTCACATCGGCTCGAACCTGCGCGCGCCCTTTGTTCTGACCCAAGCCTTTGCCGCTCAGGCCCCCAAGGCGCAAACCGTCGATGGCGAACCTGTGGCGCAGGCGCTTATCCTCAACATGATCGACCAGCGGGTGTTGAAGCCAACGCCGGAATTCATGACCTATTCACTGGCGAAGGCCGCACTTTGGGCGCTGACCCGCACCACCGCCCAGGCGCTTGCCCCGCATGTTCGCGTCAACGGCATAGGCCCCGGCCCCACGGTGCAAGGCACAAGGCAAAGCGATGGCCACTTTGCCCGTCAGCGCGCCGCCACCATATTGGGACGCGGCGCCAGTGCCGCGGATGTCTGCACGGCGGTTGGATTTTTCCTCGACAGCCCCGCCGTGACCGGCCAGATGATCGCCGTCGACGGCGGTCAGCATCTGGTCTGGGCCACCGCAGATGTGCTTGGCGTCGAGTAGCAAAATGGCCGGTCGGCCGGACTTGTCCACTTTGGCGCTCGGCTTCACGATTTCGTCACAATTCCCCTGACTTATCAGGTATTTGCCAAATGGTAAGAAATCTTCCCTTTATTTTCAATGCGTTGATTTGTTGCCTAAATTTTAGGCAATTCAACGAAACGGGCCGAAAACAAGGAAAATTCCGCAATCCCCAAATCTTCTCCGCAAGGTTATCCACAGAAAGAGTGGACAGCTTTTCTCTGGACAGATGCCCCCCTATCA
>JANXPK010000627.1 GCA_025357355.1 Rhodobacterales bacterium | reverse complement strand
TGACAGCAGCACCCAGCCCAATCCCCCTTGCCTTGCGCTGGCGCGCTGCGCCAATCGGACCGATGAAGGCTCCCCCGGAGCCTTCATCAGACGGTCCTCTGGCAGGGTGGCGAAGGCGGCCTTGCAGATCACATGGCCATCATGATGTTTCCATCAAGATTGATCAGGTTCTAGCCCAACACCTTGCGCAGCGCCTCGATCAGCCGTTCTGTCCCTGCCTCGGTCGTCACAGCCCCCGGCGACAGCCGCAAGGTCTGGCCCCGCGCATCGGTGGTGATCCCCAGCCCGCGAAACGCCCCGACCACCGCTGCCGCCGGCAACCGGTCCGGCATCTGCACCATCACCGACCCGCCGCGCTTTTCAGGATCGCGCGGCGTCAGCAGGGTCAGGCCCAACTCATCCACCGCAACAATGATCCGCGCCGACAGCGCCCGGTTGTGGGCCAGAAGGCCGCTGATGTCCTGCCCGGCATGCCAGTCCAACGCGGGCAACGAGGCCAAAGCCGCCATCACCCCCGGCGTGCCATTGTCAAACCGCCTGATATCTCGGGCATAGCCGAACTTCGTGATATCCCAGTTGAACGGATCAGGCTGGCTGAACCAGCCGCGCAGTTCCGGCCGACAAGCCCCGATCAACCGCGGCGACAGGTACAAGACCCCCGCCCCCGGCGTTCCGCACATCCATTTGAGCGAGGTTGAAACGGCGAAATCCACCTCAGGCGAGCCCACATCAAACGGAATCAGCCCCGCCCCTTGCGTGATATCGACCCCGATCAACGACCCCATCTGCCGCCCCCGCGCCACCATCTGCCGCAAGGCAATGCGGTGCGACGTAGTTGACGACACCCAGGTCAGCAGCGCCAGCCCGACCTCCGGCGTCCACGCCTCCAGAAAATCCTCGTCCTCGACAAACGCCGCCCCCTGCCGCAACGGCACGGTCTTCAGGGTAAAGCCATGCGCCTCAGCCATGCCCGCCAGCAGAAAGTGGTTCGACGGAAAGCAATCCGCACCGACCAGCACCAAGCGGCCCCGCAGATGCCCTTTCGGCAATGACAGCAGCAGCCCGTGAAACGCCGAAGTCACATTCTCGAACGTCGTCATTGTCCCCGGTGCCGCATTGAGGATCGCCCGCCAACGGTCGATGAACCTCTGCCGCTTTGGCAGAACATAGGCCCATTGCCCATCATCCGCCGTCCCCCACACCACCGCCAGTTCCGCCATGGCCGCCGCCAGATCCCGCGCCTTGCCCGGATACTGGCCGATCGAGTGATACAGGAAATAGGCTTCAGACATCGCAAACTCCGCCGGTTTTCCCATGGCTAACACCGCGCCTCCGACAAGGCCAGCCTTGCCGCCACCGGCCAAATCGGGCACATCACCGCCATGATCTATCACCGCCCCGTCCAGATCGAATTCAACCACTGCGACCCTGCCGGGATCGTGTTCTTTCCGCGCTACTACGAAATCGTCAGTTCGGTGTGCGAGAATTTCTACAAGGACGTCGCCGGGTGGACTTATGCCGAAATGATGGCCGCCCATCAGGGCGTGCCTTCCAGCTGCCGAAATCCGATCGCCTGCGTTGCAAAAT
>JANXPK010000405.1 GCA_025357355.1 Rhodobacterales bacterium | reverse complement strand
CTTGCCCTGGCTGTAGAGGGGCTGCCTTCGCCCGATGGAACACCGGCGATGTTCCGGCCGCTGAACATCTACAGCGAACGCGCGGGAAGGATCTTCCGCAAATATTATAACTCATTGATCAAGTACGGCACTCATCACTTTTCATCGGATGGCGACGAGTGGAACGCCGATGTTACGGCTGATGACGGGCTCAATGCCCGACTGTCCATCCGTCGGCGTCCGGGAGAAGCGGGGACGGAAATCACTGGGGTTCATCACTACCTCGGGCAAGGCGCGGGGGGCGAGGTCTCCAGCTTTCACACCAGCTACACTGCAAACACGGTCGCTGCCGACTTGGTCAACCTCACCTTTTCGGGCGGCGATCCGCGTCTGTGCTTTCAGCCTGATGAAATCACCTGGGCGTCTTATACAAGTCGTCTGGCTATTACGATCAGCGAGCCCCGCGGCTCACCCTTTGCTGCAAATGACCCGACCCGACGCGCCAGCGGGCTGACCGCGCTTTTGGGCAGGATCGGCATGGCCGCGGCCTGCGTGTCGCGCGACGGTCGCCTGCTCAGCGCCAATCCGGCAGCCCATGCGCTCCTCGCCGGGGTGGTTTCCGGTGGGCGGGTGATCGTACGGCGCGGCAACGGGCAGATGTCGGTAGACCCTGTCCTGCTTTCAGGGCTTGGTCAGGCGGGTCAATCCATCACCGTGCTTCTCGAACGCCATAACGGCGGCCTGCCCGCCATAGCCCAGGCCTTTGCAATTGGCCGCGACCTGATCGAGGAAGATGCACTGCTGATGCTGTTTCGCGACCCCGCTGGCAAGGGTGCTGTCGATGCGCACACGGTGCTGGAACTGTTGGGTCTGACCCCGGCAGAGGCGCGGCTTGCGGCGGTGATGGGGGCGGGCAATTCTGTCGCGGCGGCGGCTGAGCTTCTGGGCATCACAGCCAACACCGCCCGCGGCGCGCTCAAAGCGGTCTATAGCAAGCTGCAAATCGGCCGCCAATCCGAACTGGCCCGCATCGTTGCCCGGATAACCACCGGCGCGGACTAAGGCCGATCTCAGCCACTAAGTCTTGCCAATCGCGCCACCTTTCAGGATAAGGGGGTGACGTTTTCTTGGAGGATTCCATGCCCGCCCGCATCTTTCAGCCCGCCAGAACCGCCATGCAGTCGGGCACGGCCAAGACCAGGGGCTGGGTCCTCGAATTTGCCCCGTCCTCGGCCCGCGAGGTCGATCCGCTGATGGGCTGGACCTCGTCTGACGACACACAATCCCAGGTGCGCCTACGCTTTGACACCCGCGAGGCGGCAGAGGACTACGCCAAAGCCAAAGGCATAGCCTACGACGTGACCGAACCCAAACCACGCAAACCCAACATTCGACCGCGCGGCTATGGCGAGAATTTTGCCACCGACCGCAAGGGTGTGTGGACGCACTGAGCTTCAACCAGCCCTGAACGGGCAATTTTTCACAGGGGTTTCATATGAACAGAACTGCAATCCTCGCTGTCCTCCCTCTCATTTTCTCGGGCTCGACCGCGTTCGCCCAAGCCACCGACGACGGCGCCGCCCACCTCACGCAAGTGTTCCAAACCTATCTTGGCAGCACCGCAGGTGTGGTCACGGTCAAGCCGAATGGCGATGCCTACACCCTGACCCTTGATGCTGCCCCCCTGCTCAAGATGGCCGCGCAGTCGGGCGGGACTGCCAGCCTCAGTCCACTGGTGATGAACCTGACTGACAATGGCGACGGCACCTGGAAAGTGACGCAGGATCAGGCCCTGTCGCTGGCATTCTCGATGCCGGGTGCGGCGGATGTTCAGGAAAGCGTCGGTTCGCTGAAATCGGAAAGCGTCTTTGACGAGGCGTTTATGGCCTTCAGCAGCATGAAAGGCCAACTGTCCGACATCAAGATCACCGAAAAGATCACGCAACCGGGCCAGGGCGAGGGTACCGTCGACATGGCCTTTGCCGCTGGCACCTTCGACGGGACCGGGGCCAAGGGGGCTTCCGGCGGCGTCGATGCCACGGTTTCCGTGACGATGAGCGGGTTTACCGGCACCTTCGCGGGTCAGGCTGACGGGGGAATGCCCGTCAGCTTGGCCGCTGACAGCTTCACCGAAAGCGTTAAATTGGATGGGTTGCGCCCGGATGCGATCTACAAGCTGATGGCCTGGTTTGTCGCCCACCCGACGCAGGACGCGATGAAGGGCGACAAGGCCACGCTCAAAGGCATTCTGACCGACGGCCTGCCGCTCTTTGCCGAAGAGTCTGCCACCGCGACGATCAAGAAACTCGCCGTGACCACTCCGATGGGGCAGGTTGGCATCGACCAGTTGGATATCAACGCGGACCTGACCGGGGTCGTCGCCGATGGCAAGTTCCGCGAGGCGTTCGCTGTGTCCGGCCTGACGCTGCCAGCGGGTCTGGTTCCAACCTGGGCCGCGCCGATCCTGCCGCAAAAGGCCTCTTTCGACTTTCAGGTGACCGATTTTGACGCCGCCGCCGCCGCGACCCTGGCGCTTGGCGTGTTCGATCTGCCTGACGCCACCCCGCCTGATGCGGCATTCGGTCAAAGCGTGCTCAAGGCGCTGTTGCCAAAGGGCACAGTGACCATCGGCCTCAACCCCAGTGCGGTCACCGGCGACGGCTATGCGCTGACCTATGAAGGCACGATGGTTGCGGGCCCCGACACTCCGGTTCCGACGGGAACGGCCAAGATCACCCTTACCGGGATCGACAAGCTACAGGCGGCGCTTGCCGCCGCCCCCGACGACATGAAAGCGCAGGCGATGATGGGGATCGGTATGGCACAAGGCATGGCCAAGCCCGGCAACAACGGCGCCCTGGTATGGGAGATTGATGCCTCCACGCCCGGGAAGGTCCTGGTCAACGGCACCCCGATGATGGGCGGCAACTGATGGCAGCGGCGCGCCGGGTCATCACGCAGGAAAGCCCTTTGGGAGCCGATCTCGCGATGATCATGGCGCGCCACACCGGCGACATGTATGCCGACACGCCGCTCGAAAGCATCCACATGATGGATGCGGCCCAACTGGCCATTCCGGAAGTGGCGTTCTTCGTGATGCGCCAGGATGGCGCGCCGATTGCGATGGGTGCCTTCAAGCGGATGACCGCTGACCATGCCGAGATCAAGTCGATGCATGTGTTGACCGAATATCGCGGTCAGGGCCTGTCGCGGGTCATGCTTGATCATCTGGTGACACAGGCGCGTACGGCGGGTGTGAGGCAACTCAGCCTTGAGACCGGCTCGCAATCCATGTTCGAACCGGCGCGAAAGCTTTACGCCCGCGCCGGTTTTGCTGAATGCCCGCCATTTGGCGACTATGCGCTCGACCCCAACTCGGTTTTCATGACGCGCACCCTTGATTGAAGGCGCGCACTACCGCAAAAGACCATCAGCGGCCCCGTAGCTCAACAGGATAGAGCAAGGACCTTCTAAGTCCGAGGTTGAGGGTTCGATTCCTTCCGGGGTCGCCAAACATGCGTCTTTCCGCCATCGTCAACCATCCCCCATCCGGGTTCCGGGATAGAACGGCAGGCTGCGCTGCCGGTTCCCGGTCAGCCGGGCCCAAGCATTGGCCACGGCGGGTGCCACACACGGAACCCCGGTCTCGCCAACCCCGCCTGGAGCCTCGGTACTGGCGACAACGGTAACCCCAACCTCGGGCATTTCCGCCATTCTCAGCATCGGATAGGCGTTGAAGTTTTGCACCTGCGGCTTGCCGTTGACGAAGGTCATCTGGCCCCACAAGGTGGACGACAGTCCATGCGTGATCCCGCCCTGGACCTGTGCTTCGATCGAGCCGGGGTTGACTGCGATGCCGCAATCAACCGCACAAGACATCTTGCGCACGGTCACCTTGCCCGCTGCGCTTTTGCTCACCTCGGCGACCATGGCGATATAGCTGCCAAACCCGCTCAGAAACGCCACGCCGCGGGCCGAGCCGGCTGGCGCCGGGGTTGCCCAACCGGACAGGGTTTCGACCGCCGTCAGCACACCCAAGGCGCGAGGATTGCCGCCCGAACCACTGACCAACCCTTTGCGAAACTGCATCGGATCGGCGCCGGCAAGCAAGGCCAACTCGTCAATGGCGCATTCCACCGCGAACGTGTTGTAGCTTTCGCCCACCGACCGCCAATAGCCCAACCGGATATCGCAAGGCAGCAACGGAACAAACTCGATCTGCCGGGCCGCCATGCGGTAGGGCAGAGCAACAGCGCCCGACACCGCACCAGTATCTTCAGGGTTGTTGGTCGTGGTCTGTCCACGCTGAACACTGATCGACGCCGAGACGTTGCGATAGATGAAGTCGCTGATGCCGTTCTTGCCGTTCAGGGCCGCCTGCACCCGGATCTGGGCATAGGGCCGATAATAGTCGTTGCCGAAGTCCTGCTCGCGCGACCACGTCAACTTGACCGGCGCGCCGATCGCTTTCGATATCGTGATGGCCTGTCCCACATAATCCGTCTCGAACTTGCGGCCAAGACCACCACCAAGGAAGGTGGTGTGACAGGTGATATTCTCGGGTGCGACGCCGGTGATGCTGGCGGCCAGCGGGATGATGAACTGCTGGCCTTGGGTCGGCGCCCAGATCTCGACCGAGGTCGCGGTAACCGAGGCGGTGCAATTCATCACCTCCATCGTGGCATGGGCGAGGAAGGGCAGTTCATAGGTGGCGTCAATCGACCGTGATTTTGCGCCGATCTTCGGCGTGCCCACAAGCTCGGCCACAAACGGTGTCACGGTGGTCGATTTCGTCAGGGCCGCCGCGTTGGCCGCGAGGGCCGTCGAATCGATCGCCGCAAGGTCCGTGGGCAGGGTCCAGGTCACCGATCCTGCCAACCCGCGTGCGACCTGCATGGCATTCCAGGTGTCGTCAGCCACCACACCAACAGCATTGCCCAGGTTCACAAGGGTCGCGCCCGAATGGTTCGTCGGCATGGCCTGAACCTTGCCGCCCTGTGTCGGGCAATGCACGACCGAGGCAAATTTCATTCCCGGCACCATGACATCCAGGCCAAAGATGGCCGAGCCGTCGACCTTGGCCGGAATGTCCAGCCGGTTCATTCGCTTGCCAATGAATTTGGTCGTTGTCGTCAGAGTGGCCGTTGTCGGAGGCGTCAGCTTGGCCGCAACCTTGACCACGTCGGAAAAGTTCACCGTCTGCGCGCCGTTGGTCAGGGTTCCACCATGACCCAGCGACCATGTGCCGCCGTATTTCTTGGCGGCAGCGGCCAGCAGTGTGTCACGGGCAATCGCTGCGGCCAGACGCAGGGGCGCATACCAGCCACGGGTGCTTGTGCTGCCCCCGGTTAATTGCCAGCCGAACAATGGGTTGCCATAGGGGTTGGGCCAGGCCGTGGTCGCCGGTGCATGCTCGGCACGGACCTGCGACCAGTTCAGGTTCAGCTCCTCCGCCGCAAGCTGAGCAAGGCCGGTCAGGATGCCCTGACCCATCTCGGTTGACCCCAGCACCACCGTCACAGTGTTGGTCGCGTCGATCTTGATGTAGGCGCCGATCGCTCCGGCGCCGGGGATTGCGGCCGCCGCCCGGCCGCCCAGGGTCAGCGCAAAAGGTATCATAAGGGTTGCCGCCGTCCCGCCAATAAAGCCACGGCGTCCCACTTTGACGGCATCTGCCGCCCGATCATTCATCTGCATGGTGGTTATCCTTTGGGTTTTGGGGGGTCAGAGGGTCTGAATGGCGTCTTTGATCCGCAGGTAGGTGCCGCAAACGCAGACATTGCTCAGCTCGCCCGCAATCTGGCCGCCGTGATGCCCAGCCTTCATCGCCCCGACGGTCGCCATCAACATTCCCGACTGACAGAACCCGCATTGCGGCACTTGATGCTCGATCCATGCGGCCTGCGCCAACTGGCCTTGCGGGTCGGTCGACAGGGCTTCCACCGTCATGATCGTGCGTCCGGAGGCTTCCTTGACGCTTATATTGCAGGACCGTTCGGGTTGACCGTTCACCAGCACCGTACACGCCCCGCAAATCTCGATCCCGCAGCCATATTTCGTTCCGGTCAGACCTAGGTGATCGCGCAGGACCCACAACAACGGAGTATCGGCATTCGCGACGGTGACGGCGTGGTTCTGGCCGTTTACGTTGAGATTGTAGCTTGGCAAGGGCAATCCTCCGATCAAGGCCACCGGCGGTGGCGGGTAAAACTGGTCAGGAATTATGCAGCCCCTGGTGACGCTCAAATGGCCGCGATGACAAAACCGTGATACGGGCATGCCCTCTGCAAATCTATAATTTCATTGTATAAATGCCTAATCCCTAGTCCTAGATCGTCAGGATTTGCAATTGCTATACCGCCGGTTTAAGGCTGTAACCGACCAGTTTACGGCCATTTTTTGCCGGTTTTCATGACTTCCGAAAGATGCCGCAATTTGGACACTCTTTCGGCAATTGGACATTGGTCGTCGTTCGGATTCAATTTGGCAACCGTTCGACCTCGCAGATCATTGTCAAGCATACGCCCCCATCTCGGGCGATTCGCTGGCTTATGGTTAACGCCGAACGGATGCCAAAAAATTCGCCTTTGATGTAGAGGCAATGTAGGAGGAATGTAGGTACTTTGTAGGTCGTTCATCTTTCGTTAATCAGGCCGATTAACGCGGCGTTCTCAAGGGCTTGC
>JANXPK010000614.1 GCA_025357355.1 Rhodobacterales bacterium | reverse complement strand
CACCCTACCTCAAAACCCCAACCACAGTGCCAAGAGCCCCGCCGCCGCCGGAACCGCCTGCACATAGAGGATGCGGCGGCTGACCGTGGCCGCACCGTAAAGCCCGGCCACCAGCACGCACAGCAGGAAAAACACCGCGATCTTGTGCCCCTCGCCGCCCAAGCCCAACGTCAGCGACCAGAACAGGCCCGTCGCCAGAAACCCGTTGTAGAGCCCCTGATTGCCCGCCAGCACCCGGCTCGCCGCCGCGAACTCTGCCGTGGTGCCGAACGCCGCGCGCCCGCGCGGGCTTTCCCATAGCACCATCTCCAGTACCAGAATGTACACATGCAGCGCCCCGATCAGCGCCACCAGAACCCAAGCCAGCATTCTTCACCTCTTTTGGTCCGGACCCAAAGATTGAAATCAGGTTAATTTCAAAACGCAACACTTTGGTATTACTGGATAATCATGTAGGTCCGATGTTCGGACCGTCAACCCGCCGGCATCCGGGCCTCGATCATCCCGACATACCAGCTAGAGCCGTAAGGGATGACCTGATCGTCGAAGTTATAGGCCGGATGATGCACCATCGGCGTGTTGCCATTGCCAATAAAGATATAGGCGCCTGGGCGTTCGAGCAGCATGAAGGAAAAATCCTCGGCCCCCATCAGGGGTGGGGTGTCCTCGTCCACCCGGCCCGACACCGTCCGCGCCACCTCGGCGGCATAGCGGGTGTTGTCCTCAGCATTCACCGTCACCGGATAGCCACGCTCATACCTGACCTCGGCCCGCCCGCCCAACGCCAGGGCGGTACCTTCGGCAATCTCCCGCACCCGCCGCTCAACAAAATCCTGCACCGCGAAATCCATGGTCCTGACAGTGCCCTTCAGCACCACGACCTGCGGGATCACGTTATGGGCCGTGCTGTCGGTCGATACCGCACAGATCGAGACGACGACCTGCTTCAACGGATCGACGCCGCGCGAGGCAATGGTCTGCAGGGCCAGCACGATGGACGACGCAAGCACCACCGTGTCAATGCAGTCATGTGGCTTGGCGGCATGACCGCCCTTGCCCGTCACCGTGATCTCGACCGTATCAGCCGCCGCCATCATCGCACCCGGCCTGATCGCAAACGCGCCCACCGGAATGCCCGGCATGTTGTGCATGCCGTAAACTTCCTGAATGCCCCAACGCTCCATCATGCCTTCGCGCACCATTTCGCGCCCGCCGCCGCCGCCCTCTTCCGCAGGCTGAAAGATGCACACAGCCGTGCCGTCGAAATTCCGTGTCTCGGCCAGATATTTTGCCGCCCCCAGTAGCATCGAGGTATGGCCGTCATGGCCGCAGGCATGCATCTTTCCGGCGGTCTTCGAGGCATAATCGACCCCGGTCTGCTCGATGATCGGCAGCGCGTCCATGTCGGCGCGCAGACCCACCACCCGGCCAGAGGCGCCCCGCCCCTTGATCACCGCCACCACCCCGGTGCGACCGATGCCCTCGGTCACCTCGTCACAGCCAAAGCTGCGGCACAGATCGGCCACTCGGGCCGCAGTGCGGTGAACATCGAACAGCAACTCGGGATGCTGGTGGAAATCGTGCCGCCAGGCGGTGATCTCAGGCAGCAGGTCGGCGATGCGGTTCTTGACGGCCATGATGGGTCTCCTTTGCCCGTAGCTTCCGCCAATCCACGGTCTCAGGCAAGTCCCACCCGCACGCCGTGTCGCGCAGCCAGATCGCAGAAGAACTGCCACGCCACCCGCCCCGACCGCGCCCCCCGCGTCGCCTGCCACTCGATCGCTTCGGCCCACAGTTGATCCTCGGGCATGCTGATGCCGTGCGCCGCCATATAACCGCGGATCATCGCCAGATAGTCGTCCTGGCTGCACGGATGAAAACCCAGCCACAAACCAAAGCGGTCTGACAGGCTGACCTTCTCTTCCACCGCCTCTCCCGGATTGATCCCGACCTGACGCTCGTTGTCGATCATCTCGCGTGGCATCAGATGGCGGCGGTTCGAGGTAGCATAGAACAGCACATTGTCCGGCCGCCCCTCGATACCACCATCCAGTACGGCTTTGAGCGATTTGTAATGCTGGTCGTCGGCGGCAAAGCTCAGGTCGTCGCAGAACAAAAGGAACCGCGCCCCGGCCCCGCGCAGCAGGGCCAACAGCCGTTGCACCGACGGCAGGTCGTCGCGGCTCAACTCGACAATCTTCAGGTCGTGGCCCTCGGCTCGCACGGTGGCATGAACCGCCTTGACCAGCGAGGATTTGCCCATCCCGCGCGCGCCCCAAAGCAGGGCGTTGTTGGCCGGCAG
>JANXPK010000609.1 GCA_025357355.1 Rhodobacterales bacterium | reverse complement strand
CCGCCGCCGCCTTATCCATCGCAGCTTTGTCCGCCGCCGCCTTGTCCATCGCAGCTTTGTCCGCCGCCGCCTGATCCGCCGCCGCCTTGTCGGCCGCCGCCTTGTCCGCCGCCGCCTTGTCCACTTCGGCCTTGTCCGCCGCCGCCTTATCCATCGCAGCTTTGTCCGCCGCCGCCTTGTCTGCAGCGGCCTGAACAGGGGCCGCGCTGTCGCTATTGATGGCGGGTTTTTCGGTGGTGGTCCTGTGCTTGGCGGCTTGATCGGCCAGCGTCGGATCCTCCCCGGCTTGATCCGTCGCCGGACCAGGGGCCGTGCTGCCATTGGTGACGGGTTTTTCGGTCTCCGTCTTGTGCTTGGCAGCTTGGTCGACCAGCACCTGATCCGCCGCCGCCCGATCTGCCGCCGCCCGATCTGCCGCCGCCTTGTCTGCCGCCGCCTTGTTTGCCGCCGCCTTATCCGCCGCCTGCTGTGCCGCCTTGTCGGTCTGCTTGGCGCCCGGCGCTGTGGCGACCCGGGGCGCCATCGGCCCCGGCGGTGGCGCCAATTGCGACAGCACCATCAGACCGCCGCCCACGACGATGACGCCCCACAGCACCCCGGTTCCGAATCCACGCGCCACGATCTGCCCCCGTTTGCCCCTGTCGGCCTTTTGAATTGCGTCGGTTTCCCTTGACGCCCCAAGGCCTTCCTGACCATGTATAACCCGACCTCGCGCCCACTTCACCCCCCTTCCTTGAAGGCCCGGCCCCATAGGCACCGAAATGCTGCTTCTGATCGACAACTACGACAGCTTCACCTACAACCTCGTTCATTATCTGGGCGAGCTTGGGGCCGAGGTCGTCGTCAAACGCAACGACGCGCTGGATGTGCAACAGGCCATGGCGCTGCGCCCTGCAGCCATCGTGCTGTCACCTGGCCCCTGCGACCCTGATCAGGCGGGCATCTGCCTGCCTCTGACCCTTGCCGCCGCCGAAGCGGGCATTCCCCTCTTGGGCGTCTGCCTTGGCCATCAGACCATCGGTCAGGCTTTTGGCGGCCATGTCGTGCGTTGTCATGAGATTGTGCATGGCAAGATGGGCACGATCCATCATGCAGGGCAGGGCGTGTTCAAGGGGCTGCCCTCGCCATTCCTGGCCACCCGCTATCATTCGCTGATCGTCGAGCGCGCCACCTTGCCCACTCAGCTTGAGGTCACCGCCTGGCTCGAGGATGGCACCATCATGGGCCTGCGCCACAGGACCAAACCGATCGAGGGCGTCCAGTTTCACCCCGAAAGCATCGCCTCCGAACACGGTCACCAACTTTTGCGCAACTTCCTTGACCGCGCACCGGTCCCGGCATGAGCGACATGTTGCGCGCCCTGATCGGCATTGCCTGCGACCGCCCGCTGACCCGCGCCGAGGCGGAGGCGGCCTTTGAAACCCTGTTCGAAGGGGCGGCCACGCCTGCGCAGATGGGCGGCCTTTTGATGGCGCTCAGAACCCGGGGCGAGACGGTGGACGAATTCGCCGCCGCCGCCACCGTGATGCGCGCCAAGTGCCACCGGGTGACGGCGCCCGCAGGGGCGATGGACATTGTCGGCACCGGTGGCGACGGCAAGGGCACGCTCAACATCTCCACCGCCACCGCTTTTGTGGTCGCGGGCGCGGGGGTCATCGTAGCTAAACACGGCAACCGCAACCTGTCGTCGAAATCCGGCGCCGCCGACGCCTTGACCGAACTTGGCCTCAACGTGATGGTCGGGCCTGAGGTGGTAGAGCGTTGTCTGACCGCGGCCGGCATCGGCTTCATGATGGCCCCCATGCACCACCCCGCCATGCGCCATGTCGGCCCGGTGCGCGCCGAACTGGGCACGCGGACGATCTTCAACATTCTTGGCCCCCTGACCAACCCCGCCGGGGTCAAGCGCCAGCTGACCGGGGCGTTCTCGGCCCGCCTGATCCGCCCGATGGCCGAAACCTTGCTGGCTTTGGGGTCAGAGAAGGCCTGGCTGGTTCACGGCTCGGATGGCACGGACGAGCTGTCCATTGCCGGCCCCAGCGCTGTCGCTGCTCTTGCCGATGGCCGGATCACCGAATTCATCGTTCACCCCGAGGACGCGGGCCTGCCGGTCCACCCCTTCGCTGCCATTCTCGGCGGCAGCCCGGCAGAGAATGCCGCCGCCTTCCGCGCCCTGCTGGACGGCGCCACTGGCGCCTACCGCGACGCCGTCCTGTTGAATGCCGCCGCCGCGCTGCTGGTCGCCGACCGCGTGGCCACCCTGAAAGAGGGTGTGGAACAGGCGCGTGTTTCGATCGATTCCGGGGCCGCCAAGACCAAGATTACGATACTCAGGCAACTGACCAACGCGTAGGGTG
>JANXPK010000580.1 GCA_025357355.1 Rhodobacterales bacterium | reverse complement strand
GCCGAACCCGGTCAGGCCGATCTGACTGCCCATGTCGATTTCGCCGCCCTTGCCGCTGCGGTCCCCACCGCCCATGCCTTCACCACCCAGGGTGCCTTCCTGACCCGGCTTGGCATCGCCCAACGCTCTGCCCGCCTTGCCCAAACGCTGACCGGTGCCGCCCTGCATTCACATCTCGCCGCCACTCGGCGCTTGACCGACGCCACGGAAATGGGAACGTTGTTCCAAGTGCTGGCGCTTTACCCTTTTGCCAGCCCCCCTCCGCCCGGAAGCCATTGATGCTGGAGATTCTGACCTCGGACGCTCTGCCCCTGCGCCACGGTTTCTTCACCCGCAAGGGCGGGGCATCGTCGGGGATCTTTGCCGGGCTGAACTGTGGGCCGGGCTCGACCGACCAGACCGCCATCGTCGCCATCAACCGCGCCCGCGTTGCCGAGGCGCTGGATCTGCCACCCGACGCGCTGGTCAGCCTCAACCAGATCCACTCTGCCACCGTGCTGACCCTCACCGAGCCGCCGACCGGTCGCATCGCCGCCGACGCGATGGTGACCCGGACGCCCGGCATCGGCCTTGCCGTGCTGACCGCCGATTGCCAGCCGGTGCTTTTCGCCGACCCTGACGCCGGGGTGATCGGCGCCGCCCATGCCGGTTGGCGCGGCGCGCAAGGTGGCGTGCTCGAGGCGACGGTAGACGCGATGGTGGCCCTTGGCGCCCGCCTCGCCGCCATCAGCGCCGTGATCGGCCCCACCATCAGCCAGCGCGCCTATGAAGTCGGGCCAGAGTTCTTCGCCGCCTTCATGGCCGAGACGCCCGACAATAGCCGCTTCTTTGCCCAAGGCCCCGGTGATCGCCTGAAGTTCGACCTGCCGTCCTACGGCCTGCAGCGCCTGCGCAGCACCGGCATCGGACGCGCCGAATGGACTGGCCACTGCACCTACAGCGACCCCGACCGCTTCTACTCCTTTCGCCGCTCGACCCACGCCGCCGAGGCCGACTACGGCCGCCTGATCTCGGTGATCAGGTTGTAAGGCGCCCCTGGTTACAAGATCGCTGCCATGCCAGACCGCACAAAGATCGGCGCCTTCACCTGACCGCGCCGCACCAGATCGTCGCGCAAGGCAAATCCCAGGGGCCAGGGCCCGTAGTCTGCCGCAAGGTTGATATGGCCCGCCATCCCCAGGTCAATCACCCGCGCCTTCCACGCCTTGGCCAGCGATTTGGCCCTGACCTGGCTCATCAGTGGATCATTCTGGCTGATCACCACCGTCGCAGGCACACCAAGGGCAAGCTCGCTGACCGGGTCAAAGCGGTAGATCCGCGGATGATCCACCGGGTCCGCGGGGGCGACCAACAAGGCTCCCGCCACATTCAATTGAGGCCATTCCGCCATGACCCGCGCAATCAGAACTGCCCCCAGCGAATGGCCGACCAGAATGGCGTCGGGATGATCCAGGATCGCCGAAATCAGCTCCATCTCCATCGCCACAGGCACCGGATCGCCCAGATCGGTGAACTCCACCATCATCGCGTCGCGGTCGTTTTCGCGCCACCACTGCTGCCAATGGCCGCCGGTTGACCCATCCAGCCCGGGCACAAGCAAGGTTGTCGTCATAGCCGTTCTCCGATCTTGGTCTTGCGCCCAAAGCGCGCGGTATCGCGCTGCTCAAGATGCCTTCAAATCAGAAAAGCTTGGGGCCCCACGGGTGCCGTCGAACACAGGCGATCCCGATGCCCCTAAGTCTGCTCCCTTTCATGTTGCTAGCACATTAAATACCAAATATCTACCGGTTCGGTCGTGATGACGCAACTTTTCGCCCAAAGCCCAAAAAGCCCGCCAAACGGGCGGGCCTTTGATCAGTTTTGGGAATTGGTGGAGCCAGGGAGGATCGAACTCCCGACCTCTTGAATGCCATTCTCGATTATTGTGTTTCCTGGGCTTTCCTCACGATGCCCAGCGTTTCACTAGACCATTGAAATTAAAGCATATTGCTTGACAGGCTTGCACGGAGTATCCTGACGTTTCAATGCGTGGTGATGACTCGGTGATGACTCGTGCAGAAATGTTATCACGGGAACCAAGGAAAGGAACGCTCATGCCGAGCATGAAGTTAACGAGGAAGGCCATTAGCAGTTTGGCCGTTCCTGCAAAGCCCGTGACGTGGTGGGACTCCGATCTTGCGGGCTTCGGGCTGGCATTGCGTCCGACTGGCAGCCGCAGTTGGGTTGTCCAGTTTCGCCCTGGCTCTGGTGGTCGGGCCGCGCCTTTGCGGCGTGTGGTGATCGGCAATCCGGAAGGGATGACGCCTGAGGGCGCACGCGCAAGGGCAAAGATCATTCTCGCTCAGGCACGGCTTGGGCACGACGTTGCGGTGGAGCGGGCAGAGGAGCGGAGGGCAGAGTCCTTCGCAGAATTGGCGGAACGGTGGTTCGCAGAGCATGTCGAGACTAAGCGCAAGGCAAGCACAGCCGCCTTCTACCGCAACACTCTCGACATTCATGTGTTGCCGATCCTTGGGACGAAGCGGGCAGTTACGATCACACGGCAGGATGTGGCTCGACTTCACGCGACGGTCGCCGGGAAAGCAAAGGCGGCGAGCAAGGCCGGTGCCCGGCGTGTGCCCAAGGAAAAGACGAGGGGCGGACGGGTCATCGCAAATCGCAGCCTTGCCACTGTCGGGGCAGTTTACGGCTGGGCGCTTGGCTTGGGGCTGTTGCCATCAGGCACCGCGAATCCGACGAAAGGCGTGGAGGCCTTCCGCGAAGAGGGCCGTGAGCACTACTTGACCGGAGAGGAAATGGCGCGGCTTGGCAGCGCTCTCAGCCAAGCAGAGAATGAAGGGCTGCCGTGGCAACCTGATGCCACGAAACCCGCCGAGCGGCTCAAGCATGCACCCAAGGAAGAAAACAGGTGCGTCGTGCTGGGGCCGCATTCGGTTGGGGCCATCCGGCTTCTCATGCTGACGGGGTGCCGCCTGCGTGAGGTTCTGCGGCTCGAATGGTCGCAAATCGACTGGTCCAGAGGGCTCTTGGTCCTGCCCGACTCCAAGACAGGCAAAAAGACCGTGGTGCTTGGAGGGGCGGCACTGGGCGTCCTTGAGGGGATTCCCCGTGTCGGTCGCTTCGTCATCGCGTCCGGCTCTGCCGGTCAGAAGAACGAAAGGCCCAAAGCGGACCTCAGCAAACCGTGGAAGGCGCTTTGCGGGGCTGCGTGTCTTGAGGGTGTCCGTTTGCATGATCTTCGTCACTCTGCCACCGCAGTAGGAGCCAACGCGGGTCTTAGCCTTCACCAGATCGGTGGATTGCTTGGGCACAAGC
>JANXPK010000567.1 GCA_025357355.1 Rhodobacterales bacterium | reverse complement strand
CACCCTCATCTCCCGCAACCCCGACCTTTTCGCCGCCCTGCACCCCAACTGCGTCCTCACCCCCCATGGCGGCGAATTCGCCCGCCTGTTTCCCGACATCGCGGCGAAACTGGAAGCCCCTGCCACAAAAGGCCCCGCCTATTCCAAGGTTGATGCCACCCGTGAGGCGGCGAAGCGCGCCAACTGCACCGTGCTGTACAAAGGCCCCGACACTGTCATCGCCTCGCCTGACGGCACCTGCGCCATCAACTCCGCCCATTACGACCGCGCAGCGCCCTGGCTGGCCACTGCAGGGTCGGGTGACGTGCTGGCAGGCTTCATCACCGGCCTTTTGGCACGGGGTTTCGCGCCCCAGCAAGCCGCCGAAACTGCGGCATGGCTGCATGTCGAATGCGCCCGCTCTTTCGGACCGGGTCTGATTGCCGAGGATTTGCCTGAGGAACTGCCAAAGGTGTTCAGAAAGCTGGGCCTTTAGCCGCGGACAAAGGTTAAAATCGGGTTAACAAAAAAATGTAACACTATGATAATAAAGAAAAAAGATGGTGGTCCGAGGTTCGGACCATTCCGGATGGGCCGGGGACTTGTCCGGATCATTCCGTTGAATCAGGCGCGAATGAGGGCCGGACATGCCAGTTCCAGCCCGCCCGCATAGATCACCGCGTCATCTTCAAACGCCAGCGAAAAGAACCGCGCCTCGGCCAGCGTCTCGGCCCGGATATATTCCCCGTCCACCAGCTTTGAGGCCGCAATCATTGCCTGCGCCGCCCCAATCAAGGCCTTCGCCCGCCAGTCACGCACCAAAATCTGCTGCCCCGCCGAAACCGTGACATCCTCGCTCGGCCGGTCGACACCCAAAGTCCCGTGCGCCACCCGTACGACCCGGGCATTCTGAACCACCGTCACCTCGACCTGCTTCAGTCGCCGCGCCCCGGAACGGGTCAGAATACGGTCACCAGGGGACAGATATTCCACCGGCAGCTCACCCTCAAGCGTCAGCACCGGCGTACCCACCAGCAGCGCCTGTAGCGCAACCTGGGTGGTCCCGACTTTTGTGCGCGCTGAATGTGCCATGATGGGATCCCTGCTGATGTCCGTCCCTCAGGTTTATCCTCAGCAATGTGGCAAGATTCAGTTACCTCAGCGCCAATTTAACGACTTTGCGAGTTTCGCCCGTCGGTGCTTTTTCCCCTCGCATCCCCGGCAGGGCTTTGCTAGAAGGGCGCGGATTTGCAGGACGCGACCCAGACCGGCCTTCGGGCGGGATGGGTGTGTCTTGTTCAATAGGCGGGTGTGGCGAAATTGGCAGACGCACCAGATTTAGGTTCTGGCGCCGCGAGGCGTGGGGGTTCAAGTCCCTCCACCCGCACCAGATGGGATGAGAGGACTACGAAAATGCAGGTCACCGAGACGCTTAAGGACGGCTTGAAACGCGGCTACACCATCACGGTGACGGCGGCGGAACTTGAGGCCAAGGTCAGCGAGAAGCTGGTCGAGGCGCAGCCTGAGGTGGAAATCAAGGGTTTCCGCAAAGGCCACGTGCCGATGGCCATCCTGCGCAAGCAGTTCGGGCCCCGCCTGTTGGGCGATGCCATGCAGGAAACCATTGACGCAGCGATGAAATCGCATTTCGACGCTTCGGGCGACCGCCCGGCTTTACAGCCGGACGTCAAGATGGTCAGCGGCGACACCTGGAAAGAGGGCCAGGACGTCGTGGTCGAGATGACCTACGAAGCTTTGCCGCCCATTCCGGAACTGGAACCGGCGAAGATCACCCTGGACCGCCTTTCGGTCAAGGCCGATGACGCCGCAGTTGCCGAAGCGATGAAGAACCTCGCGTCCTCGTCGCAAGGCTTTGACGACAAAAAGAAAGGCGCCAAGGCCAATGACGGCGATCAGGTCACCATCGACTTCAAGGGCACGGTCAACGGTGTTGCTTTTGACGGTGGCGCGGGCGAGGATTATCCACTGGTGCTGGGGTCGAAGTCCTTTGTTCCGGGGTTTGAAGATCAACTGATCGGCACCTCGGTTGGTGACGAAATCTCGGTCAATGTGACCTTTCCGGCGGATTACGGGTCCAAGGATCTGGCCGGCAAGTGTGCTGTTTTCGCGTGCA
>JANXPK010000522.1 GCA_025357355.1 Rhodobacterales bacterium | reverse complement strand
GCCTGTCCCCTCCACCCGCCCCAGAGGACCGTCTGATGGAGGCTCCAGTGGAGCCTTCATCGGTCCGATTGCCGCAGCGCGCAAGCGCAAGGCAAGGGGGATCGGGCCGGGCGCCACGATGACAAGGGGAGGCGCCTGCCTGGGGTTGGCGCTGAAGGCGCCTGCCCGGGGGCAGGCAGGCGCTTCCCCGATAGGCTTTGGCCTATCGGGGAAGAGTAACAAAGCAGCAATGCCCGCTTAACCCAATCTTCTATGGTGGACTCCTTCAACCATCGCCGCGCCTCAGTCGAACACGCAACGCGGAAAGTAGAAGCTGACCACCCAGTTCGGCATGTCCACGATCTCCGAAATCCGCAGATCGCCGCAGGTCGACACCAGCATATAGGCCTCGACCGCCGACATCCCCTGCGTGGCGCACAGCAGATCGATCATCCCGGCCACCGCATCCCGCGCCCCGCTCATCAGATCGGGTCCAACGCCGGTCGTCACCTCATATCCTTTGGCGTCCAGATGCCGCGTCACCGGGCCGGGAGTGGTGAAACGCGGAGTCTTCAGCCGTGCGTCCTTCACCAAATCCAGCGTCAACACCACATCCATCGGGCTTTCCACCGCCGTGCCGCAAACCTCGCCATCCCCTTGCGCCGCATGGGTATCGCCAACGCTGAAGAGCCCGCCCGCCACCTCGACCGGCAAGTACAGCACGGTCCCCGCCGCCAGATCGCGGATGTCCAGATTGCCGCCGACGCGCCGGGGCGGCACCACCGAATGCAGCCCCTTCTCACCCGGAGCATTGCCGATGGTGCCCGCAAACGGCTTCAGCGGCACCCGCGCCGTCTTGCCATACAACGCAGGCGACAATGCCGCATCGTAGGTCCAGATATGCAGCGCCGGGTCCCTGAACTGATCCGCCAACAGCCCGAACCCCGGAATGTTCGCCGTCCAGCCCCAACCCGACGGCGCAAAGCTGTCGATGGTGATCTTCAGCGCATCGCCGGGCGCCGCCCCTTCAACATAAACCGGCCCCGACACCGGATTGACCTTGCCGAAATCGAGCCGCTCGACATCTGCCACCGTCGAGCCCGCACTCAACTGACCGGCAGAGCTGTCCAGACAGTGAAACAGGATCGTTGACCCCGGTGCGACCCGCTGTGCCGGGGGCAGCGAATTGTCCCAGCCGAAATGATGCTGCGCCCCGTGGATCGTGTAGTTGCACTCCTTGCACATGCCTGGCTCCTCTCGCCCCTGCGGTTCAGGGCAGGTTAATCAGGTGCGGCCCGCCCGATCAAGCAACGCGATTTTCGCCCCCTCCAGTTAGCGCAATCACGAAATTTAGTAAAAAACCAAGACACCCACGGGATCAGGATTGACAGGTGAACTTGGCCGTGATGACATCCCGCCACTGGGCTGATCTGGAAAGAACCCGGGGATCAGATGCCGGGTAACACCGGCGTGATTTTTGTTTTCGCTCAGAGCGTTGCCCTGTCAGCACCGTGCCGGACCTTGCAGTCGGCCCGTGCGCGCGCCGCAAGATGCCCGGTTCGGTGGGCCAACAACAATACATGATCTGAAGTCACCTGAGATTGTCTGGGAGGACAAGAATATGTCAGAAAAGATGAACATACCGCCAGCGGTATTCATGCTGCATCGGCGGCAATTTATGATGACGGCCGCTGCCGGGGCGCTTGCGGCGGGTGGCATGCCGCTGGCGGCCTTTGCCGACACCGCCGCCGCCGTCGAGATCAAGCCCGCAACGCCGCTGGCTGAACTGCCGCGCACCGCACAGGTCATTCTGGGCTGGTCGATCACCTCGCCCATCGGCGTGACCAACCCCTGGGCCGTGCCCGGTTATACCCATCAGGAGGGCAACGCCCTGATGTGGGAACCGCTGATGTATTTCGGCATCTTCAAGGACGACTATATCCCGTGGCTGGCCTCCAGCATGGAGTATACCGCCAAGGATTTCACCGCGCTGCAGATCAAGCTCAATCCCAAAGCGATGTGGAGCGATGGCAAGCCGGTAACCTCCAAGGATGTGGTGTTCACCTTCGAAGGCCAGATGAAGAACGAAAAGCTGCCCTACCACGCGGCCTTTGACCAGTTCGTCGACACTGTCACCGCCTCTGATGACCACACCGTCGACGTCAAGTTCAAGATCGCCGCCCCGCGCTTCAAGTTCGAAGTGCTGTGTGAAAAGTTCGACACCGGCATTCCGATCGTGCCCGCCCATGCCTTCGACGGCGTGGCCGATGTCAACGCCCTCGCCGGCGGCGTCGAGATGCCGCATTCGGGCCCCTATGACCTCGTCGCCTGGGATGCCACCCAGAAGATCTTCAACCTGCGCGAAAGCTGGTGGGCCATCGGTGCCGGGCTGATGCCCTTGCCGGATGCCAAGCGGATCATCTTCTCGAACCTTGGCGGTCAGGTCGGCCAGAACATGGACACCATCGCCCAGCGCATCGTCAACAACGAGATGGACAGCGCCCTGGACATGCGCAGCGCCGTCATCGGCAACATCCTCAAGCAAAACCCCAAGATCACCACCCATGCCGGTAGCGAATCGCCCTTCGGGTATCTGGACTGGTGGCCGAACTCGTTGTGGATGAACACGCAGATTGCGCCCTACAGCGACGCCCGTGTCCGCCGCGCCATCAGCCTGGCGATCAACCGCGACGTGATCAACGACACCCTCTACGAAGGCGCCAAAATCGCGACGATCTATCCGTTCCCGCTTTATCCTGGTCTGCAAGCTTTTGTCGACAGCCCCGAAGTCAAGGCGCTGGAAGCCAAACTGAAACCCGGCCTCTTTGACCTGGATGCCTCGGCCAAACTGATGACCGACGCCGGGTTCAAGAAGAACGGCAAGGACCTGTGGGAAAAGGACGGCGCGACCGTCAACTGCACGATCAATGGCTTTGAAGGCATTCACAGCGACATCGTGCCGGTGCTGGTCGAGTTTCTGCTGGCGGCGGGCTTTGACGCAGCGGTCAACTTCGGCACCAACGCCTATCAGAACATGTCGGACGGCGCACCCGGCCTTTACATGTTCGGCCACGGCGCCAGCCTGAAAGACCCCTACGCCGCGTTCGAACTGTTTCACGGCCGCTTCAGCGCCTCGATCGGCACTTCGGCGGGCAACAACCGGTTCTCGCGCTACAAGAACCCGGCCTATGACGCCGTGATCGACGCGATGGCACCCTTGGCCTCGGACGACCCGGTGTTCCACGCCAACGCCGTCAAGGCGATGGAGATCTACTGGACCGACCAGATCGACGTGCCGATCATCCAGTGGCTGCACCGCATCGCCTACAACCAGACCTATTGGACCAACTGGCCGACCAAGAAGAACCTGGCCATGGGGACCAACGGCGCCTTCTGGGCCGAAACCGGCATGCTGGTGGTCAGCGCGCTCAAGAAGGCCTGATACCGGCCCGACCATGGAAGGGTGCGTGCCGTCGGCGCGCGCCCTTCGCATCGTTTCACCAACGGGAATGCACCATGATCCTGCGGCTGATCCTGCGACGCCTCTTGTTTCTGTGTCTGGTCATCTGGTCAGCCTCGACCATCGTGTTCTTCATCCCGCGGCTGTCCAAGACCAACGCCATCCGCGAACGCTTTGCCGAACTGTCCCGCACCGGCGGCTTTTCTCCGGCGGATCTGGAAAAGATCATCGCCTCCTACAGCCAGCAATTCGGGCTCAACGAACCCTTGACCCAGCAATATCGCGAGTTTCTCGGCAACATCCTGCGTCTCGATTTCGGCTATTCGCTGAACCGCTATCCGATGACGGTGACCGATGTAATCATGGCCGCGATCCCGTGGACCCTCGGCCTTCTCCTGGTCACCACCATCCTCAGTTTCCTGATCGGCAACCTCTTGGGAGCCCTATCCGCCTGGCCCCGCGCTCCGGTCTGGGTCCGCACCATCGCCACGCCCTTCGTGCTGCTGACCGGCGTGCCCCCCATCATCATGGGCGTGCTCCTCCTCTTCTTCATCGGCTTCAAGCTCAAGCTGCTGCCCCTCGGCGGTTCCTATTCCATCGGCATTGTGCCCGACGGCTCGTGGACCTTCCTCATCGACATGCTGATGCACCAGATCCTGCCCGCCCTGGCGCTGATCCTCGGCTCGGTCGGCGGCTGGGTGCTGTCGATGCGCGGCATGGGCATCACCATTCAGGGCGAGGATTACGTGAACTTCGCCGAACACAAGGGCCTGACCGCCCGCACCATCTTCCGCGACTACTACCTGCGCAACACCCTTCTGCCGCAGGCCACCGCCCTCGCCCTCGCGCTCGGCACCGTCGTCACCTCGGCCATCGTGGTCGAGGGGCTGTTCGGCCTGCCCGGCATCGGTCAGGCGCTGAATTCGGCGATCCGCTCGAACGACTTTCCGGTGATCTACGGCATCGTGCTCTTTATCACGGCAGCGGTCGCCACCCTTATGGTGTTGATGGAGTTCATCTATCCCCTCCTCGACCCCAGAATTCGCATGGAATAGGAGCGTGGCGGTGGCAGATGCAACAATGACCCCGGTCTTGCGCCCCAGCCGGTTGTGGCTGGCGCTGCGCTACATACGGCGCAACAAAAGCCTGGCCTTGGGCCTGGTGGTGCTGCTGTTCCTCATCGCCTTCACCGCGATAGGCTTCATGACCATCAACCCCAAACACGCCTATCCCCTGACCGCCGCCGCCAAGAAACCGCCCAGCTGGCAATACCCGC
>JANXPK010000521.1 GCA_025357355.1 Rhodobacterales bacterium | reverse complement strand
TTGAAGGCGGTCTTGGCGTCGAATTCGTAGGGTCCGAACCGGTAAAAGAGGTCGGGCACCGCCACCACCAGCCCCCAGCCCGCCATCCGTTCGGCCATCTCGAAAAGCGCGGGCCTTGGGCCGAAGGCATCCATATAGAGGATCACGCCCGAAGTCGCGGCCATCGCAGGGTGGAACACCGTCACCTCCGCCGTGCCGTCTGCCGTTGCAACCTGCCGCATCTCTCCGCTCATCGCACCACTCCTGTCCGGGGTGATCGCAGGCTAATGCAGGACACGCGGCGTGCCCAGTCACTTATCCTTGCAAACCTGACCCCGCAGCCCCCTCGTACCACTTCACGATGGCCGCGCGCTCGGCAGGCTCGATGAAGCTGAGGTTGGCGGGCGGCATGGCATGGGTGATCCCGGCTTGCAGATAGATGCGGCGGGCTTCGTGGGCGATGTCCGAGGGCGTCTCCAAAAGCACGCCCTTGGGCGCCCAGTGGATGCCATCAAACGACGGCGCGCGGGCGTGGCACATGCTGCAACGGCCCTGAATGATCGAGGTGATGTCGGCAAAACCGGGGGCAGAGGCATAGATCAGGTCGGTTTGCGTCATCGCCGCCTGCTCTGGCCGGTGGCGCATCGGTGCCGTCGAAAGCCAGGCCACGGCGATGAACAGAAGGGCGGTGACAAACCACGTCCAATGCGGGCTGCCTTGACGGGCGTGACGGGTGTTGAACCAGTGGCGGATGGTGACGCCCATCAGGAACACCAGCGAGGCGATGATCCAGTTGTATTCGGTCGCAAAGATCAGCGGGTAGTGGTTGGACAGCATCAGAAAAATGACGGGCAGCGTCAGGTAATTGTTGTGGGTTGACCGCTGCTTGGCGATCTTGCCGTATTTGGCGTCGGGCGTGCGGCCGGCGATCAGGTCTTTGACCACGATGCGCTGGTTGGGCATGATCACGAAAAAGACGTTGCCACTCATCACTGTCGCCGTGAAGGCACCCAGATGCAGCATGGCGGCGCGGCCCGAAAAGACATGGACGTAGAACCATGCCATGCCGACGAGGATGACATACAAAAGGATCATCAGCCGCGTGTTGTCGTCGCCAAACTTGCTTTTGGAGATCTGGTCATAGATCACCCAGCCGAAAGCCAGCGAGGCGAGCGAGATGCCGACGGCCTGCCACACCGTCAGATCCATGACCGCGGGGTCGATCAGAAAGAACTGCGCGCCCAGATAGTAGACCAGCACCAGCATGGTGAAGCCAGAAAGCCAGGTGGTGTAGCTTTCCCATTTGAACCAGGTCAGATGCTCTGGCATCATTTCGGGCGCCACCAGATATTTCTGGATGTGGTAAAAGCCGCCGCCGTGAACCTGCCACTCCTCGCCCGAGGCGCCCGGCGGCAGATGCGGCACCTTTTGCAGGCCAAGGTCGAGGGCGATGAAATAGAAGCTCGACCCGATCCAGGCAATCGCCACGATCACATGGGTCCAGCGCGCCGCAATCTGCACCCATTCCCACAGCACCACCCAGTCGTACATCGCCGCTCTCCCGTTTGAAGAAAGCGTATACCCCCGGCCACTCTTCTGTTAATCCTGCAAATGCCAGAGCACTTTCAAAAATCGCGCGATAACCGCCATGTCCTATGTCAACAACCTGAAAATGTTCGTCCGGGTCTATGAACTGGCGTCGATGTCGGCGGCGGCGCGTGATCAGCGCACTTCGCCCGCCGTTGCATCGGCGCGGATATCGGAACTGGAAAAGCATCTGGGGGTGCGGCTTTTCAACCGCACCACCCGCAGCCTGCAGCCCACAGAGAATGGTCGGCTGTTCTATGAAGGCGCCCGCCGGGTGCTGGAGGCGATCGACGAGGCCGAAGCGATCGTGGTGGACGTGGCCAAGAACCCCAAGGGCGTGGTGTTCGTGGCGGCCCCCCTTGGCATCGGGCGGCGTTTCATTGCGCCGCATGTGCCCGCCTTCAAAGACCAATACCCCGCCATCGACGTCCGCCTGCGCCTGTCGGACCGGGTGATCGACCTGACCGCCGAGGGGCTGGATGTGGCCTTTCACATGGGGATACTGGAGGACAGCTCGCTCAAAGTCCGCCTGATCGCCGACTGCCCGCGCCTGCTATGCGCGGCCCCGGCCTATATCGCGCGCCGTGGCATGCCTGCGGATGGCGAGGCGCTGGTGCGCGAGCGGCACGATTGCCTGAACTTGCGCTTTCCCGGCGCCAAAGAGTTTCAGTGGGCGCTGCTTGGTCCTGACGGCCCGCACCGCTATGAAATCACCGGGCCGTTTGAAAGCGATGACGGCGATGTCTTGACCGGCTGGGCGCTGGATGGTCGCGGCGTGGTGCTGAATCCGGTGTTCGAGGTTGCCGAACACCTGCG
>JANXPK010000520.1 GCA_025357355.1 Rhodobacterales bacterium | reverse complement strand
TGGACGATCCCGTCAGGGTATCGTTCCCGGTGCCGCCGGTTAGTGTGACCAATTGTCTGCCTGCTCGTCTGGACCGGATCTGCGCCCGGGTTTGCCTCGGGTTTCAAATTGAGCCAAAATTGTGTCGAGATTTGGGCAAGCGTCAGACATTGTCCCGGGTTTCGGAACAAAATGCTGATTTTATAGTTACTTGAGGTAGTCCGCAGCGCTTAGCGGATACGGCGGCCGGACTGGGCGAACAAAAGCGCCTTGGTCGGATCGAAGGTGGCAGAGATGGTCTGACCGGGGCGCAGGGCGCGGCCGTCGTTCACGGCGATGGTCATCACCTGACCCCCGGCCTGCCGCGCATAGGCGTAGGACTCATCCCCCAGATGCTCGACAATCTCGACCACGAGATCGAGCTTGGCATCGCCGCCGCGCTTGAAAGTCTCTGGGCGGATGCCGACGGTCACCTCGGCGCCATTGTCGGGCGGGACCGAGAACCGGCCAAGCGGGATCGACTGGCCTGCGAATTCCGGCAGGGTGATGCGCGCGCTGTCCACCCGGCCCTTGAGGAAATTCATCTTGGGCGAGCCGATGAAGCCCGCCACGAACAAATTGTCGGGGTCGTCATAAAGGGTCAGCGGGGCGCCAACCTGTTCGACAATGCCGTCGCGCAGCACGACGATCTTGTTGGCCAGCGTCATCGCCTCGACCTGATCATGGGTCACGTAGATGATGGTGGTGGCCAGTTCCTTGTGCAGGCGGGCGATCTCGATGCGCATGTGGACGCGCAGTTCGGCGTCAAGGTTCGACAGGGGCTCGTCGAACAGGAACACGTCAGGATGCCGCACAATGGCGCGACCGATGGCAACACGTTGCCGCTGGCCTCCCGACAGGTCCTTGGGCTTGCGGTCAAGCAGCGGTCCAAGTTCCAGAATCCGTGCCGCCTCAGCCACTTGCGCCGCGATCTCGTCCTTGCTTTTGCCAGCAAAGCGCAGGGCGAAACCCATGTTCTCGCGCACCGTCATGTGGGGGTAGAGCGCGTAGGACTGAAACACCATGGCGATGCCGCGTTGCGAGGGGTCTACCTCGTTCACGACCTTGCCGCCGATGGTCAGGGTGCCTGCGGTGATATCCTCGAGCCCCGCGATCATCCGCAGCAACGTGGATTTGCCGCAGCCGGAGGGGCCGACGAAGACGACGAACTCTCCGGCGTCGATGTCAAGATCGACGCCCTTGATGACCTCGGCCGCACCATAGGATTTGCGCACATTGCGTAGAGACAGGCCGCTCATTCTTTCCCCTTATTCTGCCTGCAATTGCAGGGTTTGCTCGCCGAGCCGGTCGCTGCTGACGGTCACCTTGATCGAACCAATGGTCTGGGCCTGAACCCAGAACCCGGTCGACCCTGCCCTGAGGGGCAACAGCGACGGCCCGATCAGGTGGCCTGCACCCTCTACCTTAATGGCGACGGGATCGAAATAGAATGGCAGCTTGTTGCCGACCTGATCCAAGGCGCGCACGATGACGCGCAGCGCCTCATGGCGACCCAGGACGGCCGCATCCGGGGCGAGTTGCAGCGTGGTCGCGACCGGATCGGCGGCAAAGCGGGCCGTGGCGACCGGCTTGCCTTTGATCAGGCCCGCCACCTCGCCATGCTCCCATGACATGCCCCACAGACCCAGTTCGTTGTCGGTGAAATGGCGGCGATCCACGATCACCGGGGCATAGGGCAAATGGGGGAACCGGTCGCGGTCGGGCTTGACGCGCTTGGGCTTGTGGGTGCCGTAGCGCAGTTCGACCTCGTCGCAATTGGTCAGGATGATCAGCGGCAGCACGCCGCCGATATTGCGCTCGCCCCGGGCCCAGAAGGTCACGGGTTTGAGGACCACGCCGTCGGACGGGTCGCTTTGGCTGGCATAGGCGTAGGCCGCGAATTTCGGCTCGCGGAACATGTCCATCACGCCATGGTGGCAGATGCGGTCGCCAGAGCCGAAATCCTTGTGGGTGTTGTAGTCAAAGGCGCACCAGCCAACGCAACCGGCGATCTGCGGATCGCCGTACATGGCGTTCATGACCTCGAGGTGGCGGAGCACATGTTCGGCCTGACGCTGTTCCTGATCGTAGCTTTTGGTCGGGAACATATGGCCGCCGTATTCGGTGATCATGTAGGGCACAGAATGGGTTAACCCCGTAACCTCTTGCTGTGGGCGAAGGGGCGTGCGCGGGCGGTTGCCGCCCTGTTCTTCATTGCCAAGAATGAAGTCGTTCATGGTGTAGACGTCTTCCAGAAGCTCGCTGTCCGTGATGTAGCGCACGCCGCCGGTCGGGCGTGTGGTATCAAGTGCATGGGCGGCGGCGTTGGTCTGGGTGTAGAATGCGTGGTCGTCCTGCGATTCGTTGATCCGCACCCCCCAGATGAAGATCGACGGATGGTTCCAGTCGCGGCGCACCATGCGCCGGACGTTTTCGACGGCTTCCTGCTTCCACGTGGCACCGCCGATATGCTGCCAGCCGGGAAATTCTTCGAACACCAGAAGGCCCAGTTCGTCACAGCGGTTCAGGAAATGGGTGCTTTGTGGGTAGTGCGACGTGCGCACCATGTTGACGCGCAATTCATGCTTGAGAATCTCGGCATCGCGCTCCTGCGCGGCGCGGCCAAGGGCATAACCGGCATAGGGAAAGCTTTGGTGGCGATTGAGGCCGCGCAGCTTGAGCGGCTTGCCGTTGAGCGCAAAGCCCTGCGTGGTGAAGGCGACCGAGCGAAAGCCGAAGCGGGTCGTCGTGGTGTCGGTGCCCTGCGGCGTGTCGAGCGTGAGGTCCAGAGTGTAGAGCGCGGGGGTAGTGGTGTCCCACAGGATGATGTTGGGCAGGTTGGTCAGGGTGAGGGTGAGGGATGGGCCGGTGACGGCGGCGGTGGCCGAGGCGATCTCTTGCCCGTCGGCGTCGCGCAGGGTGGCCCGGAAGCTGCCGGACAGCGCGAGGTTCTGCGGGTTGCTGAGCGTGGTGGCAATGGTGACGGTCTTGCGCGCGGCCAGCACGTCGGGCGTTTCGATCTTGGTCAGACCGAGGGACAGGGCGGGCGCGGTCTTGATCCAGACCTCGCGGTAGATGCCGGCATAGGTCAGATAGTCGATGGCGCCGCCAAAGGGTGGTATCTCGGGGTTTTCGCTGCCATCGATGACGACCTTGACCACATTGCCGCGGGTTTTGACCAGCCCGGTCAGCCGCGCATCGAACGGGGTATAGCCGTCCTTGTGGCGGGTGAGCAGCGCGCCGTTGAGCGAGACCTGGGCATTGGCCATGGCGCCGTCGAAGTGCAGGCTGACCTCGCGGCCCGCCCAGCCAGGGTCGGCATCGAAGGTCTTTTCGTAGGTGAAGGTCCGCTGGTAAACCTTTTCATCGAAATAGGAAAACGGTAATTCCACCGCGTTGTGCGGCAGGCGTACCTGATCACGGCCTTCGAACAGCCAGTTGTCGTTGAAGTCGGTCTTGGGCATTCAGGTCAACCTTATTTGACAGAGCCGAGCAGGCCTTCGACGAAGCGGCGCTGCAGGACGAAGAAGACGAAGAGCGTGGGCAAGGTCGCCAGAACCGTGCCGACCATGACGACGCCATAGTCGGGGTAATAGGCCGAGGACAGGGAGGAAATCACCAGAGTGACGGTCTTTTTCTCATTGGTCTGCAAAACCAGAAGCGGCCACAGATAGGCGTTCCAGTTGGCCATGAACACGATGATGGTGGCGGCGGCATAAGTTGACCGCATCACCGGCACGAAGATGTAGAGGAAAATCTGCCACTCTTTCAACCCGTCGATGCGGGCGGCGTCGCGCAGTTCGGAAGGGAAGGCCTTGGTGGTCTGGCGGAAGTAGAAGATTATGAAGATCGACGAGACCGAGGGCAGAAGGATCGCCGCATAGGTGTTCACGAGGTGCAGTTTGCTCATCATCACGAAGAGCGGCACCATGATCGCGGCAAAGGGAATCGACAGCATGAGGAGCAGCGTGGCGAACAACCG
>JANXPK010000489.1 GCA_025357355.1 Rhodobacterales bacterium | reverse complement strand
CTGAAGGGAACATCGCGCTCTAACCCCCCGCTGGTCGTGGACAGCCGCTTTGAAATCCTTTCATTCGGGTTAATGAAAATCTACATGTGTTTCTAATATAAGGATAAAATCTGTGGTCCGAACCTCGGACCACCATGGTCTTCAGATCACCGAGACCAGCCGCATGGCATCATAAATCGCGGCGTGGATATTGCGCGCCTCGACCGCGTCGCCGATGCGGAACAGCTGAAACCCTGCGGGCCCGCCGCCAAGCCTCTGCGGTTGCGCGGCAATCATGGCGTCATAATCAACCGCGCCCAGGTTCGCAGACAGGGGTTTGAGGTCGAAATAAAGCCCGGCCAAGGGCTGGGTGCCATGGTTCACCACGATCTGATCGTAGTGGGCCACGCGGCCGATCTTCATGTAGTCGCTGTCGATCACCGCCTTGATCCGGTTGCCGTCCTTTTCCACGCCGGTCAGCCGGTAGGTCACCGTAAAGGTCACGTCCTTGTCTTGCAGGGCCCGCATATAGGGCACCAGGTTCATCGCCATCACGTCGGGGGCAAAGCTGCGGTCAGGCGTCATGATCTCGACCTTTGCTCCAGCCTCAGCCAAAAGCTGCGCCGCCTGCAACGCCACATGATCACCCCCATCATCGAAGAGGAGCACATTGGACCCAGGCTTGACGTCGCCCGACAGGATGTCCCAGGCCGAGACGGTCAGCGCGTTGCCAAAACCCAGGATGTCCTTTTCGGGCATGCCCCCCGTCGCCACGATGACCACATCGGGCCGCTCGGCCAGCACCTCCGCCGCCTCGGCCCAGGTGTTGAAGCGGAACTCTACCCCCAGGGCCGCGCATTGCGCCATGCGCCAGTCGACGATGCCGATCAATTCGGCCCGCCGCTTGGTCTGCACGATCAGCCGCACCTGCCCGCCCGGATGAGCCGCCGCCTCGAACACCACCACGCGGTGACCCCGTTCCGCCGCAACCCGCGCCGCCTCCAGCCCGGCGGGGCCCGCGCCCACCACCACCACCGTCCGCCGGGTCGCAGCGGGCGCTATCGCATGAGGCATCTCTGCCTCGCGCCCGGTCGAGGGGTTGTGGATGCACAAAGCCATGCCGCCCTGATAGATGCGGTCCAGACAATAGGTCGCCCCGACGCAGGGCCGGATGTCCTGCTCGCGCCCGGCGATGATCTTCTGCACGATATGCGGATCGGCCATGTGGGCGCGGGTCATGCCCACCATGTCCAACTGGCCGGAAGCCACCGCATAGCGCGCGGTCGCCACGTCGGGAATGCGGCTGGCGTGGAAGGTCGGCAAACCCACCTCGGCCCGCACCCGCCCGGCAAAATCCAGATGCGGGGCGGATTTCATGCCGTGGATCGGGATCACGTCAGTCATAGCGGCATCGGTGTAGATACGGCCCCGGATCACGTTGAGGAAATCCACCAACCCCGATGCACGGAACATCTTGCCGATGGCGATGCCCTCTTCCGCATCGATCCCGCCGGTCTCTACCTCGTCCGCGGTATAGCGCACCCCCAGAAGAAACCGCTCTCCCACCCGCTTGCGACAGGCCGCCAGCACTTCCATCACAAAGCGCGCTCGGTTGTCCAGACTGCCGCCATAGGGGGCAGGCATTGCGTTGGTAAAGGGCGACAGGAACTGGTCGAGCAGATGGCCGTAGCATTCGAACTCCACCCCATCCAGCCCCGCTGCCTTCATCCGCTCGCAGGCGTCGGCGAAATCCGTGATGATCCGCGCGATGTCCCAATCTTCGATCACCTTGGGGAAAGCCCGGTGACTGGGTTCGCGCGATGGCCCCGCGGCCACAACCGGCAGCCAATCGCCCTTGTCCCAGCGCGTCCGCCGTCCCAGATGGGTCAGCTGGATCATCACCGCCGCCCCGGCCTCATGACAATCATCGGCCAGCCGCTTCAGCCACGGCACCACCTCGTCCTTGTAGGCCAGGACGTTGTTGAAGACAGGAGGCGAATCCTTGCTGACCGCCGCCGACCCCGCGGTCATGGTCAGCGCCACCCCGGCCTTTGCCCGCTCCAGATGGTAAAGCCGGTAGCGATCCTTGGGCATGCCGTCTTCGGGATAGGCCGGTTCATGACTGGTGGTCATGATCCGGTTGCGCAGGGTCAGGTGTTTGAGCTGATAGGGTTTCAGCAGGGGATCAGACGACATCGGGGCCTCCATTTGCCCCAGCCTAGGCCGCTGGTGCTGCGTCCGTCACACCGATTGCGACACGGACTATCGCGATTTGGCTAGGTCAGCCGCCGCAAGAGGGCCAGAAGCCGTGCCGCTTCGTCATGGCTCAGCGGCGCCAGCGTGCGGCGCGACACCTGCAAGGCCATGTCGGCCGTGCGGGCAAAAAGCTCTGCCCCGGCCTTGGTCAGCGCGACGGCCAGGCGGCGCTTGTCGGCGGGGTCTGCCGAGGTTTCGACCAGACCTTGCCGCACCAGCCGGTCCACCACCCCTTTGACCGTGGCCGCATCCATCGCGGTCGCCCGCCCCAGCAGGTTCTGGCTTTGTGGCCCCAACTCTGCCAGTCGCGCCAAGACGGCAAATTGCGTCGTCGTGACCGCCGGGATCGCTTCGGAAAAGATCGCCAGATGCCGCTGGGTCACGCGCCGCAGCACATAGCCGATCTGATCATCCAGCACATATGTCTCGCCCATCCGACTGAAATAACCGGGCCATCAGGGCTGCGCAACCACGTTGACAGGGCGACCGGCAGCGGCCAGTATAGTTTGCACACAAACAAATCAGGCCATCGCATGTCTGCCTACGCCCGCCCTACCGATCTTGCCACGGCGCTGGAGCTGGTGCGGCAAGGTCACCACGTTCTGGCGGGTGGGACCGATGTCTACCCCGGCGGTGTCCCGTCGGGGGATGTCCTGGACGTGACCGGCGTTGCCGATCTGCGCGGCATTGCCAGAGGTGACGGGCTGCGGATCGGCGCGGCCACGACCTGGACCGACATTGCCGAGGCGCGCCTGCCCCCGGCACTGGCCGCCCTGCAACAGGCGGCGCGCCAAATCGGCGGTCGGCAGATTCAGAACGCGGGCACCATCGGCGGCAATTTGTGCAACGCCTCACCTGCCGCCGATGGCATTCCGCCCTTGCTGGTGCTGGAAGCCGAGGTTGAGCTTGCCGCCACTGGCACTGTGCGCCGCCTGCCGTTGTCGCGGTTTCTGCAGGGTCCGCGCCGGGTTGATCTGCGGCAGGGCGAGATTATGACCGCCATCGTGATCCCCGAA
>JANXPK010000448.1 GCA_025357355.1 Rhodobacterales bacterium | reverse complement strand
CCCATCGATTTAGCAAACATGCAACTTCCCTTCCAATTGGCACCCCCAAACAGGCACGCCCTGACGCTAGAAATACCTGAACAACTATTCAATTCCCGCTTTTGGACCGGTCAAATCGCCCGCCAGCCGTTGCACGATTGCCGCAGAGTAGAAATCAAGGATCGGCTGCGCATTCGCGGTCGGGCGCAAATCCGGCCCGATCAGCCCGCGCGCCACCAGCGCATCCAGCCCCTCGCTCAATGTCGCCTCAATACCCTGGGGCGCCAGTTTCAACACCGCGCCACGCTGCTCCAGCCGCCCGATCAGCGCCACCACCGCCTCGGTCAGTGCCGCCCGCGTTTTCGGTCCCTGACGCAGCGCAGCGGCGATCAGCGGCACCGGCACCACCGGCACCACACGGGCGATGGCCGTCATCAGATGCCTGCCCAGATCTTCGGTGGCCGCATCACCCTGCTCCAGGAACCGCGCCAGCGAGATCGGCTCGCCAAAAGACGCCGCTGCCGTGCCGAACCCCTTGAACCGCCGCAGCATTATGCGGCCCAAAATGCGCAGTGTGGCCAGTGCAAAGCTCAGGGGTCGCGCCGGGAATCGCCGGTTGCCGTCCTTCGCCGCCTGCACCAGAATGCTGTCCTCCAGCACCCGGTCATAAGCGATGCCCACCGGCACGAACACCACATCGCGCCCCCCCGGCACGTAGCTGGCCACAATATAGCTCAAAAGCCCCAGCTTGGCCTCGCCGATCCGGCCATCCAGGCTTAGCCCGCCCTCCGGAAAGATCGCCTGGGTGATGCCTTCGGCAGTTGTCATCTGCACATAGCGCGCCAGCACCCGGCGATACAGGGTGTTGCGGCTGCCGCGCCGGATGAAATAGGCCCCGGTCGCCCGGACGATCCCCGACAACGGCCAGACCCGCGCCCATTCCCCGACCGCGTAAGAGATCGTGGCGCGGTTGGCCACCAGCCAGGTCACCAACAGGTAATCCATATTCGAACGATGGTTCATCACGAACACCACCGTCGCCTGCGGCCCGATCTGGCGCAGTGCGGCATCCGGCCTGCCCACCCGTACCCGGTATAAAAGCCGCGTCAGGCCCCGCGCCAGCCGGATGGCAACGCTGAAATACAGCGTCGTCGAAAAGCCCGGCACGATCTCGCGCGCATAGTGCCGCGCCTCCTCGAACGCCACCGGCACCGGCACGCCGGTCTCGGCCGCATATTCGCCCACCGCATCCATCACCTTGCTGTCATAGATCAGCCGCGCAATGCGGTCCTGCCGCTCTGCCAGCTTGAACAGGTCAATCGGTCGGTCCAGCCGCTGGTTCAGCCGCGCCACCGCCCGCTCCACCCGTGCCCGGAAAAACCACCGGACCGAGGGGAACAGGAAGTTCGACGCAAACGACGTCACCGCAAAGGCGATGATCAAAAGAAACAGCCACAGCGGCACGGCGACAGTCTGGGTCATTTGCCAATGATGGCATGGCAACTGCGCCGCGGCAAATCGCCAAAATCGTCAAAACTCGTCAAACTGCCTGGCAAGTTTGCGCCAGATCAATGGCGGACCGGACCAGACGGCGGATGATGTTCCAAACCATCAAGGACATCATCATGATCGAAGGCCTCAAATCCCTGTTTGCCAACCACCGCGACCTCAAGGAAATCGACGCGCTGTCCGAGCGCGATCTTGACGAGCTCGGCCTGACCCGCGATCAATTGCGCCGCATCGCCCTGATGCCCCGTGGCGTGGGCGAGCGGATGACCGCGATGGCCGCCATCTTTGGCGTCGACGCCGACGACTTGCAGGAACCGCGCGCGACTTATGCCGATCTTCTGGAAACCTGCTATGGCTGCACCAAACGCAAGGCCTGCGCCGTAACCCTTGCCAACCCGGAGGCTGTGGCCAAAGATTGCGGCTTCTGCCCCAACGCCGACGCTTTCGCCCTGCTCTGACGTTTCAGACCGGCAACAGCCGCCCCGCCATCGTCACCTGGCCTCGCAAGGGCAGGTCGGTGGCGGAAAAGCCGGCGCTGATCTCGAACACCCCGGCCTCGATCCGCCATTGGCCGACCGTCCCATCCCAGAACGCGAAAGCCCGCGGCTCCAGCCCGATCTCGACCAGACGGCTTTCGCCCGGCTCCAGCCTGACCTTGGCAAATCCCTTCAACTCTTTCACAGGCCGCGGCACCGACGCCTGGCTGTCGCCAACATAGACCTGCACCACGGTGCTGCCCGCCCGCCCGCCGGTATTGGTCAGCGTCACCACAACGCGGCTGCCATTCTCGGCCAGCTTCAGCCCCGCCATCGCAAAGGTCGTATAGCCCAAGCCGTGACCGAACGGGAACAAGGGCACAATGCCGTGGCGGTCATAGTGGCGGTATCCGACAAAGACCCCCTCCTCATAACGGACATGCCCGTTCAGCCCCGGATAGACCTCGCGGTCCTGCGAATGGGTCGGATTGTCCGACCACTGCTTGGGATGGGTCTGCGCCAACCGGCCAGCGGGCTCCGCGTCGCCAAAAAGCACATCCGCAATCGCATTGCCCGCCTCCTGCCCCGGATACCACGCATGCAGCACCGCCGCGACCTCATCCAGCCACGGCATTGCCACCGGTCCGCCGGTCTGTAACACCACCACAGTGTTCGGATTGGCCCGCGCCACCGCCGCAATCAACTCATCCTGCCGCCCCGGCAGCGTGATCCCCGGCAGATCCCAGCCTTCGGTATCCCACTCCCCGGTCCGCCCCGCAAAGATCACCGCCCGCTCGGCCCCCGCCGCCACCCGCGCCGCCTCGGCGATATCGGCGTCGCCCAAGGGCCGCCCGATCCCCACCCTCAGCCCGGCAAAGACCAGATTGTCGGCCGGCTTGTTGCAGAACTCCACCGTGATCTGATGCGCCCGCCCGGCTTCCAGCGTGACCTCGCCCACCACCTCGTCGCAACCCTCTTCGAAAAAGGTCGCCCCCTTCTTCCAGCCGTCCCAGGCATTGGCCACCAGCCGCCCGTCGATGCGGACCCTGGCGTAACCCGCAGCGAAAACCCCAACCCGGTGCAGCCCCGACGCCTCTGGCACAAACACCCCCGTCACCCGAGCCGAGAAGTTGACGGGATCGACCTTGCCGCTGCCCAAAGGCGGGATCCAGAACGCCATTAGGTCGTTCAGCACCTCGGCATGCACGACCGCGCCCTGCAACGCCTTGCCGGCAAAGAACTCCACCTGGAACGCGCCCGTCAGCATCGGCTCGAAGCGGTGATTGGTGCAGCCCGGCGCAAAGCGCAAAGCCGCCTCCCCCACCGCCCCGACCAACCCGTCCCACGGGCTGACCGCGTAATGCGGGTTCAACTGCGCCGACCCGCCGCCCATGATCTGGGCCACGCGGGCATTGGGCCCGATCACCGCCACGGTCCCCGCCTTCCCCAAGGGCAACAGCCCGGCGTTCTTGACCAGCACCGCCCCTGCCGCCCCCGCCCGCCGGATCAACGCCCGGTGCTCCGGCCGGTCATCCGCCCGCTCGACAAACGCCCGATGATCCGAAATCGCCCCGGTCCGCACCATCAGCCGCAGCACATTTGCAGCCCGCTCCCGCACCGCCCCGGCTGTGACCGTTCCGGCCTTCACCGCCGCCACCAGCCTGGCCCCTCGGTCCCGCGTCGGCCCCGGCATCTCCAGATCCAGCCCGGCGTTGACCGTAGGCTCGCACGACCGCGAGCCGAACCAGTCCGACATCACCACCCCGTCATAGCCCCACTGCTCGCGCAGCACTTCAGTCAGGGTCCCGTGATTTTCCGCCGCATAGGTGCCGTTGACCTTGTTGTAGGACGACATGATCCCCCAGGTTTTCGCCCGCTTCACCGCCGCCTCGAACGGGATCAGATAGACCTCGCGCAACGTCCGCTCGTCGATGTCCGAACTGATGGTCGTCCGCTCGATCTCGCTCTCGTTGCCGACGAAATGCTTGATCGTGGCGCTGACCCGCCGCGATTGCAGCCCCTCGATATAACCCACCGCCAGCTCTGCCGTCAGCACCGGGTCCTCGGCAAAGCACTCGAAATTCCGCCCGTTGGTCACCGAACGCTGGATGTTCACCGTCGGCGCCAGCGACACATGCGCGCCCTTGGACTGCACCTCTTCCGCCAGCGCCGCCCCGATCTGCCGCGCCAGTTCCGGGTCCCATGACGAGCCCAGCACAATCCCCACCGGAAACGCCGCCGACCTGACGCCCCCCACCAACGAACCCGCCCCCCGCGCTCCGCTCGGCCCGTCCGTCACCCGCAGCTTGCCGATCCCCAGCCGCGGGGTGGCTGGCAGCGACCAGAAGTCCTCGCCCGACAAGATCGAAACCTGCTCCTCCAGCGTCATCTGGTCCAAAAGCGCGTCAATATCGGTCATCGCATCCCCTCCACTAGCGCCGCCCCCTTCCCTCATTTCCCCCCGAATCGCAAGCTGTAACGTTATAGAAACCTGCAACGTTCCCCGACCGGCTCAGCCCATCTCATCTTGGCACAAATACTCCACAGGGGGTGCGGGGGGTGTGAAACCCCCCGCCGCGCTCGATGCCGCAGGCCCTTGCGCAGCCCCTGCACTCCTTGTTAATGACCAAGGCCGCTTGGCCCCGACAGTTTGGTGTAGCGGGAATGTAGGCGCAATGTAGGTGCTTTGTAGGTCACCCTTTTCCCACCATTTCCACGTGTTAACCCAGATTCGTCCGCAGGAGGACCCATGACCTTCCACGTCGGCGCCAAGCCAGGCGACATCGCCGAAACCGTGCTTCTGCCCGGCGATCCCTACCGCGCCCGCTGGGCCGCGCAGAAATACCTGACAAATCCGGTGCTGGTGAACGAGGTGCGCGGAATGCTTGGCTACACCGGCACCTGGAACGGCTACCGTGTCACGATCCATGGCACCGGCATGGGCATGCCGTCGCTGTCGATCTATGTCAATGAATTGATTAGGGATTACGGTGCCCAGACCCTGATCCGCATCGGCTCCGCCGGTGCATTGCAGCCCGACGTCAAGGTCCGCGATGTGGTGCTGGCCCAGACCGCCTCGACCAACGGCTCTCCCTCGCGCAGCATCTTTCAAGAGTTGAACTTTGCCCCCTGCGCCAACTTCGCCCTGCTCAGCGCCGCCCACCAGGCCGCCCGCAAGATCGGCGTGCCGGTCCATGTCGGCGGCATCTATTCTTCCGACACTTTTTATGATGAACGCCAAGACCTTAGTGACCAGTTGCAGCGTCACGGCACCCTCTGTGTCGAGATGGAGGCCGCCGAGCTTTACACCATCGCCGCCCGCTACAACCGCCGCGCCCTGGCCATTCTGACCATCTCCGACCACATCCTCACCCACGAAGCCCTGCCCGCCGACCAGCGCGAAACCAGCTTTGGCGCCATGGTAGAGGTTGCGCTGCAAGCCGCCTTCGCCTGACCCCTCACCGCCCGTGGCTGCGTCCATAGCCATTGGGCGGTGACGGGACCCAACCGACAGGGGGCGCACTCGGCCGGAATACCTCCACCAGCAGCGGATGGCACACCGCCTGATCCGAGGAATGCTCGGCCGAACAATCCCCGCCCGGACAGGCCGACAGCGCCCCCAACAGATCAATTTCCGCAAAGAATTCAATGAAGTCGCCCGGTCTGACCGGCGAGGCTTTCATGAAATACTGCCCGGTGTCGCGGATAAATCCCGTGCACATGAACACGTTCAGAACGTCATGCACATGTCCTTCGGCCTCTTGCGCCGTGATGCCCAGCCTGTCGGCCAGCGCCCGGCTCAGGTTGGAATGGCAGCAATGATGATATTGCCCGCCGCTCAACAGGTTATGCGTATAGGGATCGCAGCGCGTCCCGATCACGTCGTGCACCGACCCGCCAAAGGCATCAAACCCGTACCAGTCCAGCGTATCTTCGGTAATCGTCGCCATCGCCCGCAAATAGGGCAGGTTCGACCACATCCGATCGCCCGTCGACAGATGGGTCCCATGCAACGCCCGGGTCTTGCCCGAGAAAAATCGTTCTGAAATATCCTTTGAATTCCACAAGTTCAGGTCACCTACCTGCGGTCCTTCCACGCTTGAAATCCGGAAGAACTCACCCGCTTGCACCTCGAAGCAGCGCGCCTCCCGCGGCGGAACGCGCACCGCCTGCCGCCGTTCCCACCCTACGCGCACCGCCCGGTAGCCAAGCAGATCCGGCGCCCGCAACCCTTCGACCGGGTAGCAGATGACCGGCGGCATTCGCTGTGCCGCCACCCCATGTCCCGGCATACCATGCTCCGGCACCGATAATTTCATCCACCCCTCCGTTTTTCGCCACGATGCACCCATCACCGCGGCGCAAACAAGTCCTTCATGGCCAAACCACGCCCGGAAACCGCTTTGCGGTCGCCGGGCCCGGTCAGGCCACTGCGCCAGCCATCTCCGGCATCCGTGCAACCGGATGGAACAGCTCGACCGGAGGTCGGCGAGCAGCAACCATTGGCGTCACGACCGTTGCCCGTTCCATCAAAGCCCGCCGCGCCGCC
>JANXPK010000416.1 GCA_025357355.1 Rhodobacterales bacterium | reverse complement strand
CGGCCATGTGAAGACCCGCTATCGCGGCCTCGCCAAGAACCGCGCCCAGCTCTTCACGCTGTTCGCGCTCGGCAACCTGTTTCTGGTGCGACGGAGGCTGATGGCATGAGGACGAGTCTGTCCAAAAACCGCCAGACCGCCGATATGGTGGTCATACAGCCACGAAAACGGTCGCCAGATGCCCGTCTCCTGCCTGCCAAGGCGATCAGGCCGCCATCTCGGCGCAGCAAAAGCCGTTGATCAGACGTTCCTTAAGAAATCTTTAAGGCCGGATATGCTTGATGGCCTAATCCGTGATGGGGCCAGGGCGACATGCGATACGAAAGCAAATTTTCAGCCTGGATCAGATCGGGGGGGCACAGCGCGTTCGCGGTGCCCCTGAGCAGGCTTGGCACCCCTGCAACCAAGTTCACGGTGGCTCCTGACCGACTTCTTGACAGCATCATTGACGATGCCTTGGCTGCTGCTGTCGCCCGCCTGAACTCCTACCTCCCTAACGGCGTTTCTGTCGACATCACTTCTGTCGATCTGACGCCGATTCGGGACGAAATTCGCGATGCGGTTGCGAGCCGGCTGACAGAAATCGGACTGGCTGTCGATCAGAACGACCCCGTCATAACATCGATCATCGCCCGCTACGCGGAGGTTCTAAATGGGTTCCTCCAGACGGACGCGCTCCAGGTTTCAGAATACATTTGGCGTAGTCGCGATGATGCCCGAGTGCGGCCGGAGCACGCACAATACGATGATCACGTATTTTCGTGGTCCAATCCACCGAAAGACGGCCCGCCAGGGGAAGCATGGAACTGCAGGTGTACTGCCGAGCCGATTATTGATTTGCCGCACATACCAGAAGCGGCAGTCTGTGATATCCTGACAGGGGATCGTCTGGCCTCAGTGTTCCCCACTGCGGACGCCGACAACTTGTCGGCTATCGCCCGGGAGCTGGATCTTCGGACCGTCTCTGGGCAGATCGACACGCGGGAGCGGCTGATTCACTTCCTTGCGCAGATGCAGCAGGAGGCGGGGGACGATGCTCGCCTTGTTGAACACTTGAACTATAATCCTAAAGGTCTGAGAGACACCTACAGGTATTTCAGAAACCATCCAGACGAAGCGGAGCGGTATGGCCGGACAGCGGGTCATCCCGCTGATCCTGTCGCCATTGCCAATCTTGCCTACGCAGACCGCAACGGAAATGGTGATGTCGCTAGCGGCGATGGATGGACATATCGAGGGCGTGGCTTGTTCCAGTTGACTGGTCGCGCGAACTACCGCGCATTCACGGGCTGGCACGATAGTGTCTTTGGCGGGGGCATCGATTTTGAGACTGATCCTGACCGCGCAGCCGAGCCGATTTATGCTGTCAGATCGGCGATCTACTTCTGGCTCGAACACGACTTGCCCAACCGCGCCGATCAGGGACTTACGGCGGAGGCCGTTGCTGCGATTACCCGCCGGATAAATGGAAGTCTTCTGTCCCAACAGGAGCGGTTCGATAAGATGGTTAATATCAGGGATGGCGGAAAATTCGACGGGGGCTGCCGATTTTCAGTGGCTCGCCCTCGCTTCGAGGATGCAGAATGAAGCTCTGCTCTGCTGCTGTTGTTGGCTTTCTGGCGCTTTCGTCGGAGGGGTCAGCGGAAGATTTGGGACCGTTCCAGACACTTTTTGACTACCGAAGCGTCGAAACACAAACGTTTTTGATTGTTTTGGCCTCAGTGGATGAGGATATCCGCTTTTCTGTCATGCTGCAAAACAAGGAAACGGGTATTCGTCGGTATCACGAGTTTGATGCTCCAGTTCCAGAAACACCTAGGCCTTTCCAGATGGAGGAAAGTTCATACTGTGGAACTCTGGTGGTCCTACTGACCGTGCAATACCCTTGGCGCCACGATTGGCCAGAGCGTGTGAGGACTATGGAGACATACGCTTTCCGTGAGTCAGATTTCTCATTCATCGACGTTGCCGACGGCTCACTGACTGACATCGCGCTGGCAGACCATACGTCTTATGAGCTGTCCGACCTTGTCATGTTGCCCCCTATTGGTGTGCGCTGCTTGCCAGATTCTGCCAGAAAGCCGTTCCAGTTTTTCCAGCGCATCACCAAATAGCCATATCTCTCAGGACAGCAGTGCGCGTTTCACCGCGTCCGGTTCCTTCTGGATCAGCCGCAGCAAGGTTGCCGCCGGGCCGCTGATCCGGCGCTGCCCCTGTTCCCATTTCCGGTAGCCGGACAGGCTCATGCCCATCAGCGGGGCCATCTGCGCCTGCGTCAGATGGGCCTGTTCCCGCACTTCCCGCGGAGCGATGGGGTCATGGACAATGGCGGGGCCTTCGCCTTTTGCATGGGCAAGGGCTTCGGTCATCGCTTGGATCAGGTCGTCGCCAAAGGTGCTCATCTCTTCCCCTTCCGGTTTGCCTTGAGGGCCGCCGCCAAGGCGGAAACGGCCCGCTTTTCGTCAGGCGTCATGTCGCCCTGATCGTTCTTCGCATAAGCAAGCAGGGCGTAGAGCGGCATGGTGTCATCCAGGTAATAGTAGATGATCCGTGCCCCTCCCCTCTTGCCACGCCCGGAGGCCGCAAAGCGGAGCTTGCGAACCCCGCCTGTTCCCGGGATTTCATCCCCTGCCAACGGGTTCTCCGCCAGGAAGTCGATTAGCTCCCGCTTCTCGTCCTCGCTGAACAGCTTCTCCGTCTGCCGAGTGAAGATCGGGGTCTCTGCTACCGACTGCATGGCAGATATATAGCCCATTGGGTTACATTTTGCAACTCTGCCCAGTTCGATGATGCACCGTTCATTGACCGAAAAGCCTTTTGAGGAAGCCCTTGGGGCGGTGGTCCGCGAGTAGGGCTGTCGCCTGATGTCGCCATTTGTCCCGATCCTCGCGCAGATCGGAGATCACGGATTCCTTGTCGGTCAGGCGCTCATGTGCTGCTTCAAGTCGTGCCTGTAACTCCCTGATAATCCCATCATTATCATGTTTTTCGATGGTGTTTACCGGTGTTTCTTTGTGTTCAGCGGAAACAGTTGGTGGGTAAACCCTGTGCAGCTCTGATGGGTCGATATGAAACGTGCCCGTTTCATCCTTATGTGCAGAAATTCGGCCACTTTTTATGGCTTTAGAGAGTGTCGCCTTTGATTTTCCGGTCGCTCTCGCGGCCTCTCCTAGGGTGTAAACCATGGGGTTTCCTATCGTTCACTTGGCCCTGATGGTGAACCGTTTACCCGTATCCGTCTAGTGTGTGTCGGCGAAGGCTCAGCTCCGCAGATTTTCTTGCTTCTTGCAGTAGGCAACAAAGGCCGCGCCGGCGTTCTTGGGCGGGTTTCCTTTGGCTGCGGCATCGTGTGCAAAGGCCAGCCAGTTGGAGCGGAGCACGTAATAGTCCCAGCCGAGCGAACGGGCATGAGTGCGGGCCTGCTCTTCTGCCCATTCCGGGATTGTGATTGTCGGGGAGATCGCCGCCTGGGCGGATCGAGGGCGCACCGTCACCAGGTCGGCCTCGTCGATCTCGAAGCGATAGAAGGGGGTCACATCGGCTTTGACGATCTCGCGCAGGTTATGCCGGAATCGCTTGATCGGTGCGTTGCTGCCCGTCTTGTTCTGAAGGTTGGTCAGGCTGATCTGCCACTTCGGGGAGCTGCCGCAGTGCTTGCGGGCAATCTCATACAGTCGACGTTCTAGCGGGCGACGAAGGCGGAAGTAGTCGTGCGAGATCGTGACCACCTGGTCCGTCTCGATTGCCCGCATCAGCCAGCGTGACAGCTTCACCTCGCAGTAGTCTAGGCGGAACCGCTCGTTGTCAGTCCGAACGAACCCGCCTTCGTCGATCAGCGAGAAGATGCGGGTCTCGATCTTGCCGCCGGATTTGATGTTGGTGACGAACTGTGCACCCTGGAGGCGGGCAAAGGCATCTTCGAGGCGCTTGTAGTGGTTGCCGCCGATCGGGCGGTTGGTCGCAACCGACAGCTCCCGAGCTGAGAATCGCACCGTGTCCCCAATCGGTTCGCCCCGGTTCTTGCGGGCCATCAGCTGGCTGATAGTGAAGATCAGAATGTCCTTGTCGAAGATCGTAGGCAGGCCCAACCCCGATGGCCGGATCTTCAGCACGTTGTCGCCGCTACGATACTCCAGGTGGCGCATGTCCGGCTTTGTTGCCAGCGAGAACAGCGGGTGTTCCATCGACGCCATGTCGTCTTTCGGCACCGCATCGGCGATGTCGAGAACGAAGAAATCAAGATTTGGGTGACGATCTGGCAGCAGACTCATGCGAAAAACTTTGACCTATCAGGAACTCACTGATTTGACCTATCAGGAACCTGTTCGTGTGGGAAGCCCGTTTGACCCTTTCGGAACCAAAGTTTGACCCTTTCGGAACCAAAACGCTGATTTTAGTCAGCAGTTCTAATGGGTTGCTGGTCGCGTAACTTACTCCGTTAGGTAACACTAATAACACTAGGGCTTTTGGCCCTGTCGCGCCCAAAACCTACCATCTGCGTTGGTTGCTGGCGGTGGATTTGCCATGAGGAAGACAGGTGCCGGTTGGGCGTCAGCCGCCAGTTTGTGGCGACGGGTCGATCCAGATGGCGCAGAACTTACGACCTTCGGCATTGGTGACGATTTTGTCGCCTGCCGAGGTGCAATAAACGCCGGGGAATTGGCCAAACGCGTGAGCATCACCTCGACCTGTCATCCAGAATGCCGCCAGAAGCCCCAGAACGGCCCCGGCAGCGCCGACAGAGGCCAACCACACCCAGAACCCGCCGAAGTAGCGCCAAGCCTCTCTACGAGCCTCTCCGGCGGCCTTGGCGAGGTCATTGGCGGCGGTGACGGCTTCGCGGCGGATTTTGTCTATCGCCAGGTCAAGGCGGGCGGAGATCGCCTCGTAAACGGCAGGTGCTGCATTCGCCATCTGCTTTACCCCCTTGGCCAGTTCCTGGTTCAGGGCTTTGGCCTCATCCTTGTTGAGGCTGGTGCGTTGCAGCCGTTCCATGTCGTGGCGGATCAGGGTGATTTCGTCGGCCAGAATCTGGAAGGTGTCCTTGGTCATGCCTTGCTCGCCTTGGCATCCAGTTCGACCAAGAGCGAGGCCACCTCTTTGAGGTCTACATCGCGGGTGACGGTGCGGCGCAGAAGAGCTGCAAGGACACGAGCGGCGGCGGGGTCTTTCAGGGCGTCAGAGATCACCACGGAGCCGGTGATGATCTTGCGGCGGGTGTCGCTGGCCTTGGCGCGGGTCTTGAGGCGGGCGAGCTTCGCTTGCGCCTCGGCTATCTGCTGATCAATCGTCCGCACTATTCTGCACCTTTCAACACGCGCCAGAGTTGTGCTTCTGCCCGGGATGTGGGTAAGGTACAAGACGCGAAGTGCTCACTTATACAAACGTTTCACGTTTGTGTGGGCAAGGGGGAATAGCCTTCCCCTTTGAACCCCTTGAGAGTGCGGCGCTTGATATGGCGATCTACCACCTTCGGGCCACGATGATTTCCAGGTCCGCTGGCCGCAGCGCCACAGCGGCGGCGGCTTATCGCAGCGCGTCCCACATCGAGGATCACCGCACCGGGCTGTCCTTCGATTACCGGGCGCGGGGCGGCGTCGATCACGTCGAAATCATCGCCCCTGCCTATGCGCCGGAATGGGCGCAGGACCGGGCGGCGCTGTGGAACGCGGTCGAGGCGGCCGAGACCCGGAAGAATTCGCAGGTTGCCCGCGAAATCCGGGTGGCCTTGCCCGCCGAGCTGGACCTCGGGCAGCGCGCCCTGCTGGTGCGCGACTTCTGCCAGCGGCAGTTCGTTGACCGAGGCATGGTAGCCGACATCGCCCTTCATGCGCCGGGGCGCGAAGGCGATGATCGCAACCACCACGCTCATATCCTGCTGACCACCCGCGAGATTGGCCCGGAGGGCTTCACCACCAAGAACCGCGACTGGAACGCCGTCGAGGTTCTTGAGGGGTGGCGCGAGGCGTGGGCGCAGGGTGCTAATCTCGCTCTAGAGCAATCCGGCTGTGTTTCGGCATGCAAAATTGACCCCCTTGGTGGGGTGATCGGCGTCCAATTTTGACCCGCCCCAGGTTTCATCTGACCATCCGCTTTTGGGCAGCGGATGGAGCGGGAGTTGAAGAGAGTGGATACGATCGCGCGCGTTCGCCGGGCCTTTCATGCGCAAGGCTGGTCGATGAAGAGGATCAGCCGGGAGCTGCATGTCTCTCGGAATACGGTGCGCAAGATCCTGCGGTCGGGCGAGACCGACTTCACCTATGAGCGTGAACACCAGCCGCTGCCGAAGATCGGTCCCTGGGTTGAGCATGTTGACCGGTTCCTTCTTGCCAACGAGGGCAAGGCCGCGCGGGAACGGCTGACACTGATCCGGATTTACGAGGAAGTTCGCGCTCTTGGATATGAGGGCAGCTACGATGCTGTCCGACGCTATGCCAAGACCTGGGCAAAGGCCCGCGGATCGGTCACCGCGGATGCCTATGTGCCACTCTATTATGCGCCGGGTGAGGCCTATCAGTTCGACTGGAGCCATGAGATCGTGCTGATCGGCGGCGTGACGGTCACCGTGAAGGTCGCCCATGTCCGGCTTTGTCACAGCCGCATGATGTTCGCCCGGGCTTACATGCGCGAGAGCCAGGAGCCTCAGCCATCGGGCTCGGACCGATGGCGCCGCGATGGCTTCGATGTTCGATGCTCATGACCGGGCGTTCGCGTTCTTTCGCGGCACCTGCACCCGGGGCATCTACGATAATATGAAGACCGCTGTCGAAGCCGTCTTCATCGGCAAGGAGCGCCAATACAACCGGCGCTTCCAGCAGATGTGCAGTCATTACCTCGTCCAGCCGGTGGCCTGCACGCCGGCATCGGGCTGGGAGAAGGGCCAGGTCGAGAACCAGGTCGGGCTGGTGCGCGAGCGGTTCTTCACGCCGCGCGTGCGGGTCAAAAGCCTCGATGAGCTGAATGTCTGGCTCTTGGACAAATGCATCGCCTATGCCAAAGCGCATAAGCATCCGGAACAAGCCGATCAGACGGTCTGGCAGATGTTCGAGGCCGAACGCTCGAAACTGGTCCCCTATGCCGGGCCGTTCGATGGCTTCCACAGCGTCCCGGCGTCGGTGTCCAAGACCTGCACTGTGCGGTTTGATAACAACAAATACTCGGTAATCTCGACGGCGGTCGGGCGGCCCGTCGAGGTTCATGCCTATGCCGAACGGATTGCCATCCGCCAGGATGGAGTTGTCGTCGCAGAGCACCCGCGCTGCTTCGGCCGGGCCGAGACGATCTATGACCCGTGGCACTATGTCCCTGTTCTGGCGCGCAAACCCGGTGCCTTGCGCAATGGGGCGCCGTTCCGCGACTGGGTTCTGCCCACCGCCATGGCCATGATCCAGCGCAAATTGAAGGCGGCCAGCGATGGCGACAGGCAGATGGTCTCGATCCTCGGCTGTGTATCTGGCGACGGGATCGCCGCCGTAGAAGCTGCCTGCAGGGAGGCGCTGGATCAGGGGGTCTTCTCCGCGCCGGTGGTCATCAACATTCTCGCCCGCAGCCGCGATCTGTCTCCGACCCCGCTTCTTCTCACCCCAGAAACGCTGCGCCTGACCCATGAGCCGGTGGCCGACTGCGCGCGCTATGACAGCCTCAGGAGGGCCAACCCATATGGAACGCACCCAAATTCTCGACCTGATGAGCAGCCTCAAGCTCTACGGGATGCGCTGCGCTTATGACGAGGTCATGGCCTCGGGCATCAAGCGCCAGCACGAGCCACCCCGCATTGTCGGCGATCTGCTGCAATCCGAGATCGCCGAGAAACAGGCCCGCTCGATCCGCTACCAACTCACCATCGCCAAACTGCCGCTGGCCAAGGATCTGGCCGAATTCGACTTCACCGGCACACCGATCAATGCGGGCCTGGTCCATGATCTTGCCACCGGCACCTTCGTCGCCGATCAGCGCAATGTCGTCCTGGTCGGTGGCACCGGAACCGGCAAATCGCATCTGGCCATAGCCATTGCCCGCGCCCTGATCAGGAACGGCACACGGGGCCGGTTCTACAATGTCGTCGATCTGGTCAACCGCCTCGAGACCGAGACCCGCAGCGGCAAACAGGGCCGCCTGGCCGACTACCTGAACCGCCTCGACTTCATCATCCTCGATGAGCTTGGCTATCTGCCCTTCGCCCAGGCTGGCGGCCAGTTGTTGTTCCACCTCATCAGCAAGCTTTACGAGCGCACCTCGATCATCGTCACCACAAACCTCGCCTTCGGCGAATGGCCGACCGTCTTTGGCGATGCCAAGATGACCACTGCGCTCCTCGACCGCCTCACCCATCACTGCGAGATCGTCGAAACCGGCAACGAGTCCTGGCGCTTCAAGAACCGCGCCCGAACCCGATCAGGGCCTGACCCGCCTCCACTCCATGATCAGTTCCGTCGGATCAGGCCCTGATCTCTGCCGCACGTAGGGGTCAAAATTGGATGCCGATAAGGGGTCAAGATTGGACGCCGATTGACAATCCGGCATCGAGGTGCGTGTTCCACGGGATGATGGGCATGGATTCCACGCGAAGGTGGGCAGTTATTCCACGGGATCGTGGGCAGGTTTGACCGGCAATCAAACGGCATAGGCTTCTTCTGGTGAACAGCCAGGAGCGAGCATGCCCACCGAGAGATTGTCGATGCGCCGAATACGGGATTTGTTGCGTTTGAAGTATGCGCAGGGGCTGAGCGACCGGGCGGTTGCGCGGTCGCTTGGGCTTGGGAAAGGCACGGTCGGGAACTATCTGGCGCGGGCGCGTCAGGCGGGTTTGTCCTGGCCGCTTGCGACGGAACTGGACGACGACAGCTTGGAGCTTCTGCTGTTTCCCAGCCCGACGATGGCCTCGCGGCTGGATCGGCCCGTGCCGGACTGGGCGGTGATGGACGTCGAATTGCGTCGGCCCGGGGTGACGCGGGCGCTATTGTGGGAGGAATATCGGGCAAGGGCACCGGACGGGTTTGGCTATGCCTGGTTCTGCGAACATTTCGACGCCTGGAAGGGCCGGGTGCGGCCAACGATGCGCCAGACGCATGTGGGCGGCGAGAAGATCTTTGTCGACTTTGCCGGCGACACGATCGATGTGATTGACCCCGTCACAGGCGAGGCGCGGACCATGAAGCTGTTCGTGGCAGCCATGGGTGCATCGAACTACACCTATGCCGAAGCGGTTGCCTCGGAGGGGCTGGAGGACTGGATCCTCGCCCACGTCCGGATGTTCGCCTTTCTGGGCGGCGTGCCGAAGGCCGTGGTGCCCCCAATTTGAGGAATCGGGCAACCTGAAGTCGGCTGTGATCAAGGCCGACCGGTTTGATCCAGGGTTGAACCGGACCTATGCCGAGATGGCGGCGCATTACGGCACCGCCATTTTGCCAGCCCGGCCGCGCAAACCCCGTGACAAGGCGAAGGTCGAGGTGGCCGTTCAGGTCGCGCAACGCTGGATTCTGGCGCGTCTGCGGAACCATCGGTTCTTCTCTTTGGCAGAGTTGAACGTCGCAATACGGCGGCTGTTGGACGAACTGAACATGCGCCTGATGCGCGGATATGGCGCCAGCCGGGCCGATCTGTTCGCCACGCTGGACAGGCCCAACCTGCAGCCCCTGCCGGCCGAGCCCTATGCCTTCGCCAGATGGAAGCGCGCCCGCGTGGCGCCGGATTACCACGTCGAAGTCGACAGCTCCTGGTATTCCGTTCCCTTCGCCCCGATCAAACAAGAGGTCGACGTTCGCGTAGCAGGGCAGACGGTCGAGATATTCCATCGCGGTCAGCGGGTTGCGAGCCACGTGCGCACCCCGGGCCGGCGCAACCATGTCACCGTGCCCGATCATATGCCCTCGGCCCATCGCAGGTTGGGCGAATGGACCCCGGCCAGAGTGCTGGCTCAGGCGACGAAGACCGGCCCGGCCGTGGCCGCCTTCTGCGAGATGGTGATGGCTGATCGCCCCCACCCCGAACAGGGCTTCCGCACCTGTCTGGGCGTGCTGTCCCTGGTCAAAACCTATGGACCCGCGCGTGTCGATGCGGCTTGCCAGCGAGGCGTCACCATCCGCGCCCGCACCGTCGCGTCTATCCGTTCGATCCTCAAGACCGGCCTCGACCGCGCCTTCCTGGAAGGTTCCGAAGAGGCCGCCCCCCTTCAA
>JANXPK010000406.1 GCA_025357355.1 Rhodobacterales bacterium | reverse complement strand
GCCATCTCTGTTCAGGCCATTACAAAACGTCGCCGCCGGTGGCGTCTGCGCGGTTGGATGGTGTGGCTGATCCTTCTGCTGGCGGTTGCAGGGGCTGGCTACTGGTATTTGCACCGCAGCAATGCGGCGACCGCCACTGTGCATTATGTGACGACGGCGGTGACCAAGGGCGATATCACCGTGACCGTGACGGCAGTGGGCTCGGTCCAGCCAATTCAGGAGGTCAACGTTGGTTCGCTGATCTCTGGCACGATCTCTGAGCTTCCGGTCAAGATCAACGACAAGGTCGCTACAGGGCAGATCCTCGCCCGGCTCGACACTTCGTCGCTTGAAGCGGAACTGGCGCGCGACCAGGCCTCGCTGGCGGCCGCCCACGCCCAGGTCGAGAATGCGCAAGCCGGGCAGGAAGCAGCGGCAACGGCCTTGGAGCGGGCGCAGAAGATGTTCGATAAGGGGCTAAGCGCAGAACAGGACCTCACCAATGCCGAAACCGCAGCGCGTCAGGCCAACGCGATCCTTGCCTCGGCCAAAGCGAACGTGCAGGTCGCCGAGGCCAATGTGAAGCTGTCGCAGACCAGCATCGACAAGGCGGTGATCGTGGCGCCGATCGACGGCATCGTGTTGGACATGACGGCCGATCTCGGGCTGACGGTTTCCGCAACCGGGGCGACCATCACCCTGTTCACGCTGGCCCATGATCTGGGTGAGATGGAGTTACAGGCCAATGTCGATGAAGCAGATATTGGCAACATTGCGGTCGGCGATGCCGCCCGTTTCAGCGTCGATGCCTACTTGGGCCAGACTTTCCCGGCCAAGGTCAGCGAGATGCACTACGCGCCCCAAACGGTAGACAGCATCGTGACCTATCCGACCATACTGTCGATCGACAATTCCGATCACCGGCTGCGGCCCGGCATGACCGCTTCGGCTGACATCACGGTCGAACATGTCGCCGGGGTTCTGACGGTGCCCAATTCTGCTTTCCGCTATACGCCGCCTCTGGCGCCGGTGGCAACGCAACGCTCCACCGGGCTGCTGGGGATGCTCTTCTCTGGCGCGGGGCCGGGGGCGAACACACGGCAACGCACCAGCGTTACCAATGCGGTGACCAAGGAAGGGTACCGCAACCTTTACGTGATGAAGGATGACCTGGCCGAGCAGGTTTCGGTCAAGACCGGGGTGACAAACGGCGATCTGACCGAAGTGGTGGACGGGCCGCTGGCGGTGGGCGACCTTGTGATCACTTCGCAGACCACGGGCAAATGATGAGCGCGCCTGACGAGCCCATGCTGGAACTGCGGCATATTTCCAAAATATATGGTCAGGACGAAGCGCGGGTCGTGGCGCTGGACGATGTCAGCCTGTCGGTGATGCGGGGCGAGTTTGTCGCAGTCATGGGGCCGTCAGGGTCCGGGAAATCGACGGTGATGAACATTCTGGGCTGTCTCGATACGCCCACATTGGGCGAATATCTTTTGTTCGGGGCCGAGGTTGGCGGGCTGGACCGCGATCAGCGTGCACTTTTGCGGCGGCATTTCCTGGGCTTCATCTTTCAGGGCTTCAACCTTTTGGCCCGCACAACCGCGCTGGAAAATGTCGAGCTGCCGCTGATTTACCAGGGCGTTCCGCGCGACGAACGTCAAGAAAGGGCCATGGCGGCGCTCGCCAAGGTCGGGCTGGAGGGCAGGGCCACGCACCGGCCTTCGGAATTGTCCGGCGGCCAGCAACAGCGGGTGGCGATTGCACGGGCGATTGTCACGAAGCCTGGGCTGATCCTGGCTGACGAGCCGACCGGCAACCTCGATTCCGCACGCGGGCGCGAGATCATGGAGTTGTTGACCCAGTTGAACCGTGACGAGGGGCTGTCGGTGGTGATGGTCACCCACGAGCCCGACATGGCGGCCTTTGCTGAGCGCATCGTGACCTTTGTCGACGGCAAGGTAAATTCGGATGTGCTGAGCGGTGCGGACCATGCTGCTTGAAACCGTGCTTCTGGCCTTCGCCACGATCTTTCGCAACAAACTGCGGTCGTTTCTGACCGTTCTGGGCATCATCATCGGTGTGGCCTCGGTGATTGCCATGGTGACGGTGGGGCAGGGCTCGACGGCACAGGTGCAGTCCGATGTCGCCTCACTGGGAGCAAACCTGTTGATGATCCGACCGGGATCGCCCGGTCGCGGGCCGGGGGGCGGTTCGAACGATGCGCCGCCCCTGACATTGCAGGACATGGACGCCCTGACCCGCGACATCCCCGATCTGGTGGCGGCTACCCCCAGTTCCGCCAAAAGCCTGACGGTGGTGTTCGGCGAGATGAACCATGTGGTGCAAGTCACCGGCACCGACAACGCCTTCCTTGACATCCACGGTTGGAGCCTGGCGCACGGGCGGCCGTTCAGCGAGGCGGAACTGCGGGCAGGCACACCGGTCTGCATTCTGGGCACCACGGTTTCTTCGGCGCTGATGGGCGAGGGCAATCCGGTGGGCACCTCGATCCGGGTGGGCTCGATCACCTGTGAGGTCGTAGGTCTTTTGTCCAAGCGTGAGGCTTCAACTTTTGGTCAGGATGACAATGACACGCTGATCATGCCACTGCGCGCCTTTCAGCGCCGCATCTCGGGCAAGAATGATGTTCAGGCAATATCGGTGACCTTCCGGGATGGCACGACCTCGGAAGCCGTCACCGCCGAAATTCAAAGCCTGATGCGCGAGCGGCGGCACCTGAGCGGCGATCAGAACGACGACTTCAATGTCTTTGACATGAAACAAATCTCCTCGATGTTGACCGGGATCACCGGGGTTCTGACTGGCCTGTTGTCGGCAGTGGCGGCGATCAGCCTGCTGGTTGGCGGCATCGGCATCATGAACATCATGCTGGTGTCAGTGACGGAGCGCACGCGCGAGATCGGCATTCGCATGGCGGTGGGGGCGACCGAGTTTCAGGTGCTGATGCAGTTTCTGGTCGAGGCCATCGTATTGTCGCTGATCGGTGGCAGTTTGGGGATCCTGCTGGGCCTTGGCCTCGGCGCAGGTGGGTCCTATGCGCTGCACATCGGTTTTGTTCCCGACCTGCGGATCATCGCGGCGTCCTTCGTGTTTTCGGCGGTGGTCGGCGTGGTGTTCGGCTTCTTTCCGGCCCGCCGCGCCGCCCGGCTCGACCCGATCGAAGCACTGCGGCACCAGTGATCAGATGAACGCGTAGACAGCGGCACCGGCAGCAATTCCCGCCAGAGATGGCAAAAGAAAGCGCGCGCCGATGAACGGACGCCCGATCCAGGCCGCCAGCAGCGCCTTGACGACCGAGTTGACGGCGACCGCGATCAGGATTGCCGTCGCAGACACTTGCGGATCGCCCGCCATCCGCGCCGAAGACACCGTGATGGGATCGACATCAGCGATGCCAGACAGGGCGGCCACCAGATAAAGCCCGGCAGAGCCGTAGTTTCGCAACGTCAGCCCGGACACCACGATGACGACGGCAATCAGCACGACCATGCGGACAGCACCCAGCAAGTCAAGCGGGCTGCGGATGCCAAGCGTGGGCGTGGCAGGCGTGGGCTCCATCCGTTCAAGCCAGAACGCCAGACCAAGATAGGTCACAAGTCCGGAGCCAATCGGCGGGATCAGCAGAGGCAACAGCGCAGGTTGCAACGCGCCGGCAATCGCCAAGACGCGCACCAGCATGACGCAAGCCGCGATCAACATGCCTGCCACCAAAAGCCGGACAGGGGTCGCCGTCTTGGCCAGCCGGGCCAGACTGATCGTGGTCGCCGTTGACGACGCCAGACCGCCCGCCGCCGCCGTCACCAGAATACCCCAGCGCGGGCCAAGGCCCCGCACGGCGACATAGCCCAGAAACGACACTCCGGCGATCATCGTGGTCAGGATCCAGATCTGGCGCAGGTTCAAAAGCCCCCAGGGATCAATCATGCGATCTGGCAACAGCGGCAAGAGCAGAAAGGCCATGGCAAGCAGGATCAGCCCATCGCGGATCTCTATCGCCGTCAACGCGTTGATCCAGGCATGCAGCGCCTCGCGCAGGGCCAGAAGTGCTGTGGCCACGATGGCCGCCGCGACCGCGATCTGGCTGTCGCCGATGGCCGCAAGGGTGCCGAGCAGAAAGGTCAGGATGCCCGCCAAGGCCGAAGTGACGCTGAAACTGCCGCTGGCCACGCTTTCGCGCCATTGGAAGGCAGAGAACACGCTGACAAAGCCAAGAAACACTGTCGCCACCAGCACGACGCCAAGCGACTGGCCAAGCACACCGCCAACACCGCCAATCAACCCGGCCAAGGCGTAACTGCGGATACCTGAGGCCTGCAGATCGTGTTCCGCAGTATGCAGGTTCCAGGCGCGCTCGATCCCAAAGAGCAAGCCGATAGCGAGACTGACACCAAGCCGTAGGAAAAGGTCGTTTGCATCCATGACCTTATCATCTGCCGATCCATTGCTGGTTGCAACGGGGGGTTAAATTGCAGGGACGGTCGCGGGCGCTCGACGTCCTATAATCAATATTATGTAATATAACGCGGCGACGTTACACTTGACATACCACCATTAAAGGGAGTGTGATATGATCTCTATAGAGAATCACATCTGGGGCAAATCTCCAGCCG
>JANXPK010000346.1 GCA_025357355.1 Rhodobacterales bacterium | reverse complement strand
CCGAACCAGGTTGACGAGTTCCTGGAGGGCTTGAGCGAAAACGCGCTGTTGTCGCTGCCCTGGATGTTCGAATTCTGGGCGCTGCCGCATCAGTTGCCGCCCGAAGGGGCCTGGAAGACCTGGGTCATCATGGGCGGACGCGGGGCGGGCAAGACCAGGGCCGGAGCGGAATGGGTGCGGATGCAGGTCGAGGGTGCGGGGCCGCTCGATGAAGGTACGGCGCGGCGGGTGGCACTGGTCGGTGAGACGGTCGATCAGGTCCGCGAGGTGATGATCTTTGGCGACAGCGGTATCATGAATTGCTCGCCCCCCGACCGGCGGCCGGAGTGGCAGGCGGGGCGCAATCAGCTGGTCTGGCCCAATGGTGCGGTGGCGCAGGTGTTTTCGGCGCATGAACCGGACTCGCTCCGCGGGCCGCAGTTCGATGCGGCCTGGGTCGACGAACTGGCCAAGTGGAAGAAGGGGCAGGAGACCTGGGACCAGTTGCAGTTCGCGCTGCGGTTGGGCGACAATCCGCGGCAGGTGGTGACGACGACGCCGCAGAACGTGGGCGTGTTGAAGGCGATCCTGAAGAACCCCTCGACCGTCAAGACCCACGCGCCGACGGCGGCGAATAGGGCGTATCTGGCGGCCTCGTTCCTTGAGGAGGTGCAGGCGCGCTATGCCGGGTCGTCACAGGGACGGCAGGAGCTGGAAGGCGAGTTGCTGGATGCGGTGGACGGCGCGCTGTGGTCGCAGGGGGCGTTTGACCGTGCCCGGTTGGACACGGTGCCGCATCTGAGCCGGATCGTGGTGGCGGTGGACCCGCCGGTGACCGGGCACAAGGGGTCGGACGAGTGCGGCATCGTTGTCGTGGGGGCATTTACCGAAGGGCCGCCGCAGGACTGGCGGGCGGTGGTGCTGGAGGATTGTTCGGTGACGGGGGCCAGCCCCGAGGTCTGGGCGCGGACGGCGATTGCGGCGATGGACCGCCACAAGGCCGACCGGCTGGTGGCTGAGGTCAATCAGGGCGGCGATCTGGTGGAGACGATGATCCGGCAGATCGATCCGTTGGTGCCTTACCGCGCCGTCCGCGCCACGCGGGGCAAGCTGGTGCGGGCCGAGCCGGTGGCGGCGCTGTATGAGCAGGGCCGGGTGGCGCATCTGCGCGGCCTGGGGCGGCTGGAAGCGCAGATGTGCCAGATGACCCAAGGCGGCTATCAGGGCAGGGGCTCGCCCGACCGGGTGGATGCGCTGGTGTGGGGGTTGACCGATCTGGTGGTGGAGCCGGCGGAGAAATACCGCAGGCCGCAGGTGCGGACACTTTAGCCGAGCGCTTGCGGGCGGGCCGGAGCCTTCGGCCGGGATAATCAGCGACAGATGATGGGGTTCGGGGCGGCTTGCCCTGATCGCGAACCAAGTGCTGCGGCCTTAGGGCGGTGGCAGGCCGGGCTTTGCCCGAACGGATAGGAGTGGACGGATGGTGTTCGATTTCCTGAGGCGCGCGCCAGACGCGGGGCTCAATGCGGTCGCCAATATGGTGGCGGAAAAGAAAGCCTCGGCAACGGGCAGGGTGGTGGCCTGGGGCTCTTCCGGCCGGGTGGCGTGGAGCCCGCGCGATGTGGTGTCGCTGACGCGGACCGGGTTCATGGGCAATCCGATCGGGTTTCGCGCGGTCAAGGTGATCTCGGAGGCGGCGGCGGCGTTGCCGTTGATCCTGCAGGACGAAAACACCCGTTATGACATGCATCCGCTGCTGGACCTGATCCGGCAGCCCAATGCGGCGCAGGGGCGGGCGGAGTTGTTCGAGGCGCTGTATGGCAATCTGCTGCTGACGGGCAACGCCTATATCGAGGCGGTGCCGGGGGCGGCCAAGTTGCCGGGCGAGTTGCA
>JANXPK010000343.1 GCA_025357355.1 Rhodobacterales bacterium | reverse complement strand
GACCCTGATGGGCAAGGCAAAGTTTGAACGCAACAAGCCGCATGTGAACATTGGCACGATCGGCCATGTGGACCACGGCAAGACGACGCTGACGGCGGCGATCACCAAGTATTTCGGCGAATTCAAGGCCTATGATCAGATCGACGGCGCGCCGGAAGAGCGGGCGCGTGGCATCACGATCTCGACCGCGCATGTGGAATACGAGAGCGCCAGCCGCCACTACGCCCATGTCGACTGCCCCGGCCACGCCGATTACGTCAAGAACATGATCACCGGGGCGGCCCAGATGGACGGCGCGATCCTGGTTGTCGCCGCCTCGGACGGCCCGATGCCGCAAACGCGCGAGCATATCCTGCTGGGTCGCCAGGTCGGCATTCCCTACATGGTCGTCTACATGAACAAGATCGACCTCGTCGATGACGAGGAACTGATCGAGCTGGTCGAGATGGAAATCCGCGAGCTTCTGAGCAGCTACGAATACCCCGGCGATGACATTCCGATCATCAAGGGCTCGGCCCACCAGGCGATGATCGGGATGCGCCCGGACATCGGCGAGATGTCGGTGCGTGCGCTGATCAAGGCGGTGGACGACTATATCCCGACCCCGACCCGCGCTGTCGACCAGCCGTTCCTGTTGCCGATCGAAGACGTGTTCTCGATCTCGGGCCGCGGCACGGTTGTGACGGGCCGGATCGAGTGTGGCGTGGTCAATGTCGGCGATGAAGTTGAAATCGTTGGCATTCATGCGACCAAGAAGTCGGTCTGCACCGGGGTCGAGATGTTCCGCAAGCTGCTGGACCGTGGCGAGGCCGGCGACAATGTCGGCGTGCTGCTGCGCGGCATCGAGCGCGACGGCGTCGAGCGCGGCCAGGTTTTGTGCAAGCCGAACTCGGTCAAGCCGCACACCAGGTTCGAGGCCGAGGCCTATATCCTGACCAAGGAAGAAGGCGGGCGCCACACCCCGTTCTTCGCCAACTACCGCCCGCAATTCTACTTCCGCACCACCGACGTGACCGGCACAGTTGAACTGCCCGCCGGCACCGAAATGGTGATGCCCGGCGACAACCTGAAGTTCAACGTGTCGCTGATCGCCCCCATCGCGATGGAAGAAAAACTGCGCTTCGCCATCCGCGAAGGCGGCCGCACCGTCGGCGCCGGCGTCGTGTCGAAAATCCTCGAGTAATCCGAACGCGTAGGGTGCGCATTCATCGCGCACCTTGCCCAACGAAGGAAGCCAAGATGCAAAGTCAAACCATCCGCATCCGCCTCAAGGCCTTCGATTTCCGCGTTCTGGATGCCAGCACGTTGGAAATCGTCAATACGGCCAAGAGAACCGGTGCACAGGTGCGCGGGCCGATCCCGCTGCCCAACAAGATCGAGAAGTTCACCGTTCTGCGCGGTCCGCACATCGACAAGAAGTCGCGCGACCAGTGGGAAATCCGGACGCACAAGCGTCTTCTCGACATCGTCGATCCGACCCCCCAGACCGTGGACGCGCTGATGAAGCTCGACCTCGCCGCTGGTGTGGATGTCGAGATCAAAGTTTAAGGGGGGCATGACCATGCGCTCTGGCGTAATCGCAAAGAAGCTGGGCATGACCCGGCTGTTTCTGGAGAACGGCACCCAGGTTCCGGTGACCGTGCTTCAGCTTGATAACCTGCAGGTCGTGGCCCAACGCACCGCCGACAAGGATGGCTATACCGCCGTTCAGCTTGGCGCCGGTGCGGCCAAGGCCAAGCGGACCACCGCAGCCATGCGCGGCCACTTCGCCAAGGCCCATGTCGAGCCCAAGCGCAAGATCGCGGAATTTCGGGTCACTCCGGATTGCCTGATCGAGGTTGGCGCGGAAATCACGGCCGATCACTACCTGGCGGGTCAATTCGTCGACATCGCTGGCACGTCGTCGGGCAAGGGTTTCCAGGGTGCGATGAAGCGGCACAACTTTGGCGGCCTGCGCGCCTCGCACGGCGTGTCGGTGTCGCACCGTTCGCACGGGTCGACCGGCCAATGCCAGGACCCCGGCAAGGTGTTCAAGGGCAAGAAGATGGCCGGCCACATGGGCGCCGTACGTTCGACCACGCAAAACCTGCAGGTCGTGCGGACCGATGCTGCGCGTGGTCTGCTGATGATCAAGGGCGCTGTCCCCGGCCATGCCGGTGGCTGGGTCACCATCAAGGACGCCGTGAAAAAGGCAGCGCCGGCGGGCGTTCCGGTTCCGGCGGCAGTTCGCACCGCGGCCCCTGCGGCGGCGGTTGGGGGTGAAGCATGAAACTTGATGTAATCTCGCTTGATGGTGCCAAGGCTGGCACCATCGACCTGAACGACGCGCTCTACGGTCTGGACCCGCGCGCCGACATCCTGCACCGTGTGGTGCGCTGGCAGCGCGCCAAGGCGCAAGCCGGCACCCATTCGGTGCTGACCCGCGCCGAAGTCAGCTATTCGACCAAGAAGATCTATCGCCAGAAGGGCACCGGCGGCGCGCGCCACGGTTCCAAGAAGGTCGCGATCTTCCGGCATGGTGG
>JANXPK010000332.1 GCA_025357355.1 Rhodobacterales bacterium | reverse complement strand
TGAAGAACCCCTTTTGCTCATGGTGATCGTCGTGGCCATGGATGGCTGCGTCGGCCATTGGCGTCTCCCGTTTGCGTTACCTGATGAGGACCCGGGAGTCGCCCCCCGTCCCGCTTCATTTGGGTTTCTAGTGTGGCCGGGCGGGCAGGGCAAGGATGGATATGGTCGTGCAAGCAAGGAAATGCGGAGAGAGGTCTCTGTTTGTCACGAGCTTGAGGGCGTGCGTCGATCACCTCAACCTTTTGCGCGTACCTCCGGACGGAGCGTTTTCGGAACGGCGCAGTGGGCGATGGGCCTGCGGACGGCGTGCCGAGAGACAGTCCAGGGCGTCGATCAGAACAGCGGCCAGAGTGACCGGTCTTTGGCTTCTGCCCTGATCAAGAGGCCAGAGACTTGGGGTCCATCAAGGACCCGGTTGTGCCCCGTTGCAGGGCAGGTGCCACGGAACCGGTCTCAACACACGGACTGTGATCGGGTTAGCTTGCAGGAATTGTGCCAGACCGGAACCGACGGGCGACAATCCCGGGGGTTGCGGCAACTGGTGCTCGGTGACCTATTTGATCGACGCCAGATAGGCCGCCACGTCCTCGGCGCCGTCTTTCAGTTTGAAAGCCATCTTGGAATGGGCCGAGGCATTGCCAGTCTTCTGTTGCAGCCAGGCAGAGGGATCGGGCAGGTAGGCGACGATCTTGGCCGCGTCCCAGACGGTGCCATCGGCCCCGGCGGCCTTGGTGAAATCGGAATAGTCAAAGCCGGGAAACGTGCCGATCTGGCGGCCGATCACGCCGTAAAGATTGGGGCCGGTGGCGCCGCCCTTCTGAATGGCGGTGCCGTCGGGGGCTATGATCGAATGGCAGGATTTGCATTTGCGAAAATCCACCTCACCCGCCGCGGGGTCGCCTGCGGCAAAGGCGGGAGAGGCGATGATGACTAGGCTTAGGCTGGCGATAAGGGTTTTCATGTCGGGTCCCGGATTGCTGGGTGTGGACTAAGAGCGCAGTCAATAGGGGTCAGCTTTGCCTATTTTGCACCTCGGGAAAAGCGGGATAATGACGCAGCCTGTACTTGCGACGTCAGTCGAAGTAGCGCGGAAACTCTGCAAGCAAAGCGGCGTCCAGATCGGCCATCGTCACCGGAAGGCCAAGGTCAACCAGGCTGGTGACGCCGTGGTCGCGGATGCCGCAGGGCACGATGCCGGAGAAATGGCCCAGATCCGGCTCGACATTGATCGAGATGCCGTGGAAGCTGACCCAGCGGCGCAGCTTGACGCCGATGGCGGCGATCTTGTCTTCAGCAGGGGCGCCGTTCAAGCCGGGTCGATCCGGTCGGCTGACCCAGACGCCGACCCGCCCGGCCCGCCGCTCGCCCCTGACGTTGAAGGTGGCCAGGGTGCCGATGACCCAGTTTTCCAGCGTTTGCACGAACCGGCGCACATCGCGGCCGCGCTGGTTGAGGTCCAGCATCACATAGGCCACGCGCTGGCCCGGCCCGTGGTAGGTGTATTGCCCGCCGCGCCCGGCGGTATAGACCGGAAAGCGGTCCGGTTCAGTCAGGTCGGCCGGTTTCGACGAGGTGCCGGCGGTGTACAGCGGCGGATGTTCCAGAAGCCAGATCGCCTCGGGTGCGCGACCGTCGGCGATGGCAGCGGCGCGGGCCTCCATCGCGGCAAGGGTCGCCAGATAATCCGAAAGGCCAGGAAGGATTGTGACGTCAGGCATCGGCGCAAGATGGCGCGCTGCGGGGCGCAATGCAACATGGGAACATCACCGTGGCCCGCGTTGGTCCTGACAGCGATGTGGCACTGTTCAGCTTGGGCGACGCGGCGTCATCGACCGATGACAGTTCCTACACCCGTGGCGCGCTCGACCACGTCGCCGCGGTGGTCGATGATCTGGATGCGGCCGAAGCACGCATCCGGGACGCAGGCCATGTCACGGAAAACCATGCCAATAACCAGCCGGGCCAGCGGTTCTATTTTGCGGAAGAAAACGACATCGAGATCGGGGTTGTCCACTACCCCGCCGCATGACCTAGTGCAAAAGCCGCACCGGGCCCACAAATCCGCTTGTCGCCGCCCGCGCGCTTGGCTAAACACCGGCCACCCGAGGCCGGATCGTGCGGATGTGGCGGAATTGGTAGACGCGCAGCGTTGAGGTCGCTGTTCCTTAACCGGAGTGAAAGTTCGAGTCTTTTCATCCGCACCATCCGGCTCTCAGGTCCAAGCCCGCCCATCGCGGCAAAGTTTCCGAAAATCGCAGGTTTAACCGAGAGTTAGGGCGACAGAGTCACATCTGGGCGGTCTGGGCCATTCCGCCCCGGATCCGACAGGGGTGTGGTTGTGGTCAAGATTGTGGAAATTGGTCACCGTGCAGTGCGTGGCGCGGGCGTGGTCTGGACATGGCCACGACATTCAACCGGGTCTATCTCGGCACATCCGCCAGCGTTCTTGATCCGACCGAAGGCAACACCACTGCCAAGAACGCAGCGAGGTTCAACGGCCAGACCTTTGGCGGCGCGACGCCGCTATACACCAGGGTCGTTTCGGCCACGATGATCGACAACGGCGGCACTGCCGGAGCGCTGGATCAGAACAATTCGGCATCGAACGATCAGTTCACCACAAATATCGGGGCGGGCACCGCCACCTTCAC
>JANXPK010000305.1 GCA_025357355.1 Rhodobacterales bacterium | reverse complement strand
CGAAGGGGAGGCGCACGACCGCGGGTGGGAGCGGAACGCGCACGCCCGGGGGGCGGTCGGGCGCGTCCCCGATAGGCTTTGGCCTATCGGGGAGGAGAAGAAATGCAGAAGATGCAAGGTCAGACTGCGTAACTTTGGCCGGGCAGTAAGCCCTTGAAGGGACATCGCGCTTTAGCGCAAGGCGGCTTCGATGTTGCCGCCGTCGACGGTCATCACATGGGCCGTGGTCCGCTCGGCCTGGGCCAGCATCACGAACGCCTCGGCCACATGCCGCGCCTCGACCTCGCGACCCAGAAGGTTGCCCGCCATATAGCTTGCCTCGTCCACCTTGCGGGCCTGCGCGCGGGCAGCGATCATTGCATCCGTCAGCAGTCCCGACCGGATGCGGTCGGCATTGACGCCGTTGACGCGGATGCCCTCCGGGCCAAGTTCCAGCGCCAGTTGCCGCAACAGAAAGAACGTCGCCGCCTTGGGCAGGCCGTAGGCGCCAAAGCCCTTGCCGGGATTGACCGCCTGTTTGGAGACGTTGAACAGGATCTGGCCGGTGCGATTGCCCTGCGCCCGGAACACCGCGACGGCGGCCTGGGCAAAGGCATGGTGGGCAAAGAAGTTCAGCTCGAAACTGCCGCGCAAGGCAGCGTCGGGCAAGCTGGCCATGTCGCCCTGCACGGCGGCTCCGGCGTTGGCGATCAGGATGTCCAGGCCGCCAAAGCGGCGCACGCAGGCCGCGACCGCAGTCGCTGCGGCACCCTCGGCCGTGATGTCACAGGCCAGCCCGCCATGGTCCTGCCCAAGCCAGCCCAGCGCCACATCAAGCGCCGCTGGATCGCGGTCGACCAGAAAGATCGCAGCTCCAAGTGCGGCGAAGGCCCGCGCGGTGGCCAACCCGATCACCCCGGCCCCGCCAGTGATCAGCACGATCTGACCGCGCATGGCCGGAGGCTTGCCCTTGCCCAGCTTGGCCTGTTCCAGCGACCAGTATTCGCAATCGAAAAGATCGGCCTCGCCGATGGGCCGGAACTGCCCCACGGCCTCGGCGTCCCTCATGACGCGGATCGTCTGCAGGGCGATGTCACCGGCAATCCGGGCAGCGGCGGCATCCGGCCCCACCCCCATGACCCCGGCGCCTTCGATCCAGACCAGACCCGGCGTTGGGGCGAGCCGGGTTTTGGTGCCGCCGAAACGCGGGGCCTGGCGGTCGAAATAGTCCTTGTAGCGGCTTGCGAAGCCGTCGACGGACGCTGCAATGGCCGCAGCGCCGCCTGCAAGCGTCGCACGGTCCAGAAGCAGGGGATGGCCCTTGGTGCGCAACACATGGTCCGGGGTCGCGACACCGCGTGAGGCGAGGTCGGCAACATCGGGGCGTTGCAGGAACTGCAGGGCGTCGTCGGTGCCGCGCAGGTCGAACACCGCCAACCCGCCGCCCTGTGCGATGATCGCCCCGCGCAAGGCCGGCAGGATCGCGGTGAGATCAGGCGCAGGCAGTGCTACGCCCGGATGCAGCGGGGCAGGGCGCCGGTCAGCAAGCCAGGCCTCCACTATGTTGGTATGGACGATCAGCCGGTCATAGGACGCCTTGGCATCCGGCCCCCAGGCGAAATGGCCGTGGTTGATCAGGAGCAGCCCTTCGATGCTTGGGTCATCCTCGAACACTTCTGCGGCCTTCTTGGCCAACGCAAAGCCGGGCATGATGTAGGGCACGATGGCCAGCCGGTCGCCAAAGATTTCGCGTGTTGCGGCGTGAACCTCGGGCAGGTTGGCGAGGGCGAGGAACGCCGTGGCGTGCGTGTGATCGACGTATTTGTGCGGCAACCAGGCATGCAGCAGGGTTTCGATCGACGGATTGGGGGCGGCGCTGTCAAGCAAGGCGGAGCGCTGGATGTTGATCATGTCCTCATCCGAAAGCGCCGCCAGTTGCCGCAGCCGCAACAGCGCGTCCATCCGCACGGCAGGCAGTCCCGCCGCCTTCATCGTCGCCAGATCCCAGCCCGAGCCCTTGATGTGCAAGACCGGCGTCACGTCGCCGTAGACATCGCGCAGGTCCTGTTTCATCGAGGTGTTGCCACCACCATGCATGACCAGATCAGGGTCCTGTCCGATCAGCCGCGAAGTATAGACCCGCAGCGCCAGTTCGCGGAGTACCGAGTCGTGGCCCGCGGCATCCTGCATCGCTTGCGCCGCCGCGTCTTGCCAACGATTGAGGATCATCGCGTACTCCTGTGGGGTGCAGGCTTGCCAATGCCAGTTCCGGCGCGAAAGTCAACCTAAGCGGGTGATGCTGCGGTCTGGAAACATGGCGGCCAAGCCTGCCAGGGTTGCCGCGCAGATGCCGCGTTCGGTGATCAGGCCGGTGATGAGGTGGCCCGGTGTGACGTCAAACGCCGGGTTGCGCGCGCGCGTGCCGTCAGGAGCGATCTGTACCGTGACAATGTGGCCCTGATCGTCGCGGCCCTGCACATGGGTGACCTCGCGGGCCGAACGCTCTTCGATCGGGATCTCGGACAGGCCGTCGCGGACGGTCCAGTCGATGGTCGGACTGGGCAGGGCGACATAGAACGGCACGCCATTGGCTCTGGCCGCCAACGCCTTGAGATAGGTGCCGATCTTGTTGCAGACATCGCCATTGGCGGTGGTGCGGTCGGTGCCAACGATGACCATGTCAACCTCGCCGTGCTGCATGAGGTGGCCGCCCGCGTTGTCGACGATCAGCTCGTGGCTGACGCCGTGGCCTTTGAGTTCCCACGCGGTCAGTTGCGCGCCTTGATTGCGCGGGCGGGTCTCGTCGACAAAGACATGCAGGTCGATGCCCGCCTCGACTGCGTGATAGATCGGTGAGGTGGCGGTGCCCCAGTCGACCGTCGCGGGCCAGCCGGCGTTGCAATGGGTCAGGATGTTGACGCGGCCCTTGCGGGCGGAGATTTTACGAATGATTTCAAGCCCGTGTTCGCCGATGCGGCGGTTGATCGCGACATCCTCTTCGGCAATCGCGTCGGCGCGCCGAAACGCGGCGGCGGCCCGCAGCGCGGCGGGCAAAGGGGTGAGGTGAGAGCGCATGTCGTCGAGGGCCCAGCGCAGGTTTATCGCGGTGGGCCGGGTTGCGTGCAAGAGCGCCCAGGTCTGCGCCAGACTGTCGTCGGTGGGGTCAGCCGCCATCTGCACCGCCATGCCGTAGGCCGCTGTTGCCCCGATCAGGGGCGCCCCGCGCACCCACATATCCTTGATCGCACTGGCGAACTCTGCCCGGTCGCGCAAGGGGACGATACGCAATTCGTGCGGCAACCAGCGTTGGTCGATGATGCGCACTTCGCCCGAAGCCTCGCGCCAGATCGAGCGATAGGGGATGCCGTCGATCTTCATTCGGGGGTCCTTTGCGACTTTCGTTGTGAACCCTAGGGCCACTTGCGGTCAAATGCATCCACTTTGCCATCGGGGGTGCGGGTCAGATTGATCGCTTGTCCCGACACGGGTTTCGTGGCTGTCGCTATGGCAGCAAGCCCTTGAGAACGCCGTGTTAATCGGCCGGATTAACGGAAGATGAACGACCTACAAACCACCTACATTCCCTCTACATTGCCTCTACAGCGGAAGTGAGTTTTTCGGCCCGCTGCCCGCGTTAACCATAGGTGCGCGAATCGTCGGTGTCGGGGCCGTCCGGCGAGCCGACATCATTGCACAGGGCGCGCCGGGTCAGCGGCCCAGGCGGCCATCGAGCCGTCGTAGAGCGCCACCGGCTGGTGACCCGCACCCTGCGAACTGCCGTCATAAAGTGCCGAGCTGGGCAGGTTAGGTGCACCCGGAATGGTGCCCGCGACTCGGCGCTTGCCTTGATCTTCGCCGACGGGACGAGCATCGAGCAACACCGCCCGCGCCTTCGTCGCCGGCTGCACCTGTTCGGTCGTGACGACCAGATCGGGTTGGAAATGCGGGGTGAAGTCTCCCCCAATCTCGGTGCCGGTGAAGCAGGAAGCGGCCCCAGATCGGGATGATTCTGGATGGCGGCGCGCGACATCACCTGACCCATGACCTGTGCTGCCTTGCATCCTCTGAACCAGCGATGCCAGAGGGCAACGGCTGACCGCCGGGTGGGCATCCATCGGTTGAGGTCAAAGCTTTATGGTGAAGGTCCCCAACCGGCAAGCCTCGTTACGACGGTAGGGAATGCCCGCCCTGGGGGGCGGTCGGGCATTGCCCGGCGCTGCGCTTGGTTCCGGGCAAGAATAGGGAAGATTGGGTTCGATCTGGAATCATCTCGCTTGTCTTATGAAGAAGCCAGCTTCCATGCGAGAACGGAGGCACCGTCCGGCATCCAGGCCGATTTCCTTGACGTTGTCTGGCCACTGCCAGACGCCCCTTCAGGGTCATTCATTTTTGTGAAGCAAAGCTTGCATTCGGGCGGTGGCTTGGCTCTGGCAGGTTCCTGCGGAATGGCGTTAGGGTGGGCCACAAACTCTTGGCCAAAGCCGGGGTTACGCGCATGCAGGACCACGCCGTGACGACCCAAGCCGCTTCTTTACGCCGACCGCTGGAGGTCATGGCCATCGCCGATGCGCACAGTTGGCGCGGAGGGTTGCAGACCCTGTGGCGGATGACGCGGATCGCCCTTTTGACGCCGTGGCAGGTGACGTTCGCCCTGATTGCCACGCTGGTTTCGGCGACCATGCAACTGATCATCCCGCGCCTGCTGGGACGGGCGATTGACCAGACCCAGTTGCTGGTGTCGGGCGAGACGCAGGCGGCACGGTCGGCGCTGTTGACGACGGCGCTGTTGGTGCTGGCGGTTTCGGTCGTGCGCGGGCTGTTCACCACAGCACAGAATTATTTCTCCGAGGCGGTCAACCACCACACCGGGGTCGAATTGCGACTGCGTTTTTATGAACAGGTGCAGCGGCTGAGCTTTGGCTTCCACGACTCGGTCCATTCCGGCGATCTGATCACGCTGGGCCTTTTGGACCTTGACGGCGCGCGGCAGTTCTTTTCAACCGGACTGGTGCGACTGGTGCTTTTGACCATTCTGATCGGCTTTGGCGGTACCATGCTGCTGCGGATCGACCCGTTTCTGGGGCTGATGGCGCTGAGCTTTGTGCCGGTCGTCGGCTGGTTCTCGTCCGTGTCGCAACTGCGGCTGCGGTTGACATGGCGCGATCTGCAAGACCGCATGTCGGTGTTGAGCCGGGTGATGGAAGAGAACCTGTCGGGCATCCGGGTGGTGCGCGCCTTTTCGGCCGGGGCGCATGAGTTGGACAAGTTCGACGCGGCCTCGGCCTCGGCGTTGGATCTGGCGCATGAGCGGGTCGATATAAGGGTGCGTTCGACCGGGATCATGACCCTGTCGTTTCTGGCAGCCATGGGGCTGGTGCTGTGGGTTGGTGGCGAGAAGGTCATGGCGGGGCAGATCACGGTCGGCACCCTGACCTCGTTTCTGACCTTCATGACGATATTGCAGATGCCGGTGCGGCAACTGGGCCTTCTGGTGAACTCTTTCGCCCGAACCTCGACCTGCGGCGCGCGGGTGTTCGCGTTTCTCGACCTGAAGCCCGCCATTGCTGACGCCCCCGACGCCAGCGATCTGGTGCTGTCAGGCGTGGAGTTGCGTTTCGAGGCGGTTGATTTCGCCTATCCCGGCGCGCCGAATGCCGCGGTGCTGTCGGGGCTGAGCTTTACCGCCCGGCGTGGCGAAACCATCGGCATCATTGGCCCGCCCGGCAGCGGCAAGTCGACAGTGTCGCATCTGATCCCGCGCTACTACGACGTGACGGGCGGGCGGATCACCATTGACGGCCAGGACATCCGCAGCCTCACCCTGGCATCCTTGCGCCGGGCGGCTTCGGTGGTGGCGCAGGACGTGTTCCTGTTCACCACGACGCTGGAAAACAACATCGCTTATGCCGAACCGCTGGCCGAAGAGGACGAGATCGAGAGGGCCTCGAGCGACGCGCAGATTCACAGCCATGTCAGCGGGTTGAAGTCGAGGTACCGTACGGTCGTCGGCGAGCGTGGGTCGTCGCTGTCGGGCGGTCAGCGGCAACGGGTGGCAATTGCGCGCTCGCTGATGCCGAAGCCCGCCATCCTGATCTTTGACGACAGTACGGCGGCGGTCGATGCCCATACCGAGGCGCGCATCCGGGCCGCCATGCTGCGCGATGCGGCTGATCGGGTGACGCTGATCGTGGCGCATCGGTTGAATTCCCTGCTGCACGCCGACCGCATTCTGGTGCTGAACCAGGGGCGGGTGGTCGAACAGGGCAGCCATGCCGAATTGCTGGATCAGGGCGGGCTTTACCGGGCGCTTTACGATTTGCAAACCAATGACGCCGACAGGGCAGGGCTATGAACGATCAGCCCAGCACCCAGGACTACCAGTCCGACCGCGAGGCCGCCCCGGGTGCGCCGACCCTGCGCGCCGTCGTGGGCAGTCACCGTATCGAGGAGGAAATGTTTGGCAAGGTCTTTGACCCGCAGATCATCCGCCGCATCGGTGCCTTCGTGCGGCCCTACCGGCGGCAGTTCCTGATCTCTGTCGTGGCGGTGCTGGTGTTCACGCTGACGCAGCTTGCCATCCCGATGATCATCCGCCGCGCCATCGACAAGGGTGTGATGCAAGGGCCGGGGGGTGTGGGCGTGCTGCACATCGCCCTGATCGTCTTTGCCCTGACCATCGCGCTCAACTTCATCGCCAGCCATGTGCAGGAAACCGTGGTCGGCAAAGCGGCGGAGAATGTGCTTTTCGACATTCGCCGCGCCATGTTTGCCCATTTGCAGCGCGTTTCGCTGTCGTTCATGGACAAGACCGAGGTTGGCCGCCTGATGTCGCGGCTGCAGGGCGATGTCGGGTCGATGCAGGAATTCCTTGAAACTTCAGTGCTTTCGGTCGGCGATATCGTGCTGCTGTTCGGTATCATCACCCTGATGCTGTATCTGGATGTGCAACTGGGGCTGATCACCCTGTCGGTCATGCCGGTCCTGTTCATCGTCCGCATTTTTTGGCTGCCATTGGCGCGCGAGGCGTTCATCAAGGCGCATGAGACGAACTCGGCCGTCAATGGCGCCCTGGCCGAGGGCATTCATGCGGTGCGGACCGTGCAAGGCATGGGACGCGAGGCGCTGAATGCCCGGCTGTACCGTGACAAGGTTATCGCGAACCTTGTCAACAACTTGCACGCCTCACGGATCGCACAGGTTCTGGTGCCGGTGGTGGATACGATGACCGGCCTCGCGATGGCGCTGGTCGTGGTGCTGGGCGGGGCGATGGTTTTGGACCACAAGCTGGATGTCGGGGTCATGGTGGCCTTTCTTTTCTATATCCAGCGGTTTTTCGACCCGATCCGCTCACTGACGATCCAGTATTCGGTGATGCAGCGGGCCATGGCGTCGGGGCAGCGGCTGATCGAGGTGCTGGATGTCGAGGTTTCGGTGCAGGACAAGCCGGGGTCGGTCGAGCTTGGCGAAACCGACGGCTCGGTCGAGTTCGACCATGTCAGCTTTGGGTATGACACCCGCCACAAGGTGTTGAGCGATCTGTCGTTCCGGGTCGAGCCGGGCCAGACCGTGGCGCTGGTCGGTCCGACCGGGTCGGGCAAGTCAAGTGCCATGGCGCTGATCCACCGGTTTTATGAGGTGAGCGGGGGGCGGGTTCTGGTCGGCGGTCATGATGTGCGCGAGGTGACGCAAGCCTCGCTGGGTCGTCAGATTGCCATGGTCTTGCAAGAGCCGTTCCTGTTCACCGGCACCATTCTTGACAACATCCGTTACAACAAGACCGAGGCCACCCGCGCGCAAGTCATTGCGGCGGCTACGGTTTTGGGCGCCGACCCGTTTATCCGCGCCCTGCCGCAGGGCTATGACACTATGCTGGGCGAGCGTGGCGGCAGCCTGTCGACCGGGCAGCGGCAACTGCTCAGCTTTGCCCGGGCGCTGGTGGCGGATGCCCGGATCCTGATCCTGGACGAGGCGACCGCCAGCGTCGACAGCGCCACCGAACAGGTCATCCAGCGCGCCCTGGCCACGCTGCTCAAGGGCCGCACCGGACTGGTGATCGCGCACCGCTTGGCCAC
>JANXPK010000283.1 GCA_025357355.1 Rhodobacterales bacterium | reverse complement strand
CGGCATGGTCCGGGCTGTCGTCCCCGAGCCAGAAGAGGACCGTCGCACCATAGACAGCGGAAAGAGTGGCGCGTTTGGTGTACCAGTTGAGGTCGGTGGAGGTGTCACCAAGGGCTGACCAGATGGCGTCAGCGGTAGTCCAGATGGCCTTGGTGCCCTCGGGGGCGTGCTGGGGCAGGGCAAAGAGGGTGGTGCCACGGCGGACTAGGTCGCGGTCGGCATGGGCGAGGCGCAGCTTGACGGCGAGGGCGATGCGGTCGCGGAAGCGCAGGGTGCTGAGGTCGGAATTGGCAAGGACGTCAAGCATTTGGGCGTCGCCTGCGGCATGATAAGCCAGGGCGAGGTCGATGCCGCCGCGCGGGAAGAGCGCGTGGGCGAGGCCGGGTGGCGTTTGCGAATCAGTGATGGCGGCGGCGAGGGTTACGGAGGACCAGCCGTCGAAGGGCACATGGGGCAGGGCCGCCTGCAGGACCCTGGATTTAGTGGTTTCACGGCTGGTTTGGGTGTCCATCTGGGGTCTCCTGCGGCATTGGTAGACAAAGCGGCGCGACTTTGCTAGGAGCCGCGAGCCTGCACATCAGTGCAACTCTAACTTAGGAAGGTGGTGACAACCACATGCAGGTCAGCGTCCGCGACAACAACGTCGAACAGGCTTTGCGCGCTTTGAAGAAAAAGCTGCAACGCGAAGGCGTGTTCCGCGAAATGAAGCTCAAGCAGCATTTCGAGAAACCGTCCGTGAAAAAAGCCCGCGAACAAGCTGAAGCCGTGCGCCGGGCGAGGAAACTCGCGCGGAAGAAGCTTCAACGCGAAGGCGGGATGTAAGACGTCCTTGCGACACTGGGGGAGCGATCCCTGCCGATTGACCCCCGTCCGAAAGGGTGGGGGTTTTTCATTTTCAGGGGTTGGCAAGTCATTGGGAGCGCTGCGTTAATCGGCGGGATTAACAAGAAGTGAAGGACCTACATTGCACCTACAACCGGCCTAGAAAGGGACTACACGGAGTTCTTGAAAGGCCATTCGGGTGCCGCGTTAACCGTTTTGCGCGAATCAGGGCGGTGGTGGTCACCGGCGCCGCTTATTTGGGCGAAGTCCGGTCAGTGTGCCGGACCACCCGCAATTGATCAGGCCGCCGGTTTGAAATCGGTCTAGAATCCGGTCATCACCACGTTTGGGTGTTTGAAGGATGCTGCATGCTGATCCGCTATGGCTATGCCATTACGATCACCTGCGCGCAGGATACGCCGCTCATTTGCATGATGGCGGCACGGGATGACCGGCGCGATGATGTGCAGTGGCAGGTCGGGGTGGTGACGGAGCCTGCAGTGGCGACCACGGTTTACCGGGACATGTTTGGCAATGCCTGTCGGCGGCTGGTGGCACTGGCCGGGCGGTTCCGGATGCGGGAGGATACCACGCGAGGGCAGCGGCCTGCCCGATGCGGTGGAGCCGTGGCTGAAGGAAACCCCGGTGGCGGACCTGCCGGATGAGGTTCTGGTCTATCTTCTGGGCAGCCGTTATTGCGAAACGGACCGGTTGGGCCAGATGGCCTGGGACAGGTTCGGCAATGTACCCCCGGCCATGCCCGGGTGCAGGCAATCTGCGACTATGTGCACGACCATATCCGGTTCGACTATATGGCGGCGCGTTCGACACGGACGGCCTATGAGGCCTGGGTCGAAAGGACGGGTGTGTGCCGGGATTTCGCCCATCTGGGTGTTGCCTTGTGTCGCTGCATGAACCTTCCGACGCGCTATGTGAATGGCTATCTGGGGGATATCGGGGTGCCGGTCACCGGGCCTGGCGATTTCGCGGCATGGATGGAGGTTTACCTAGACGGCGCCTGGCGCACCTTTGACCCGCGCAACAACAAGCCGCGGCTGGGGCGGATCGTGGTGGCCTATGGCCGGGATGCGGTGGATGTGCCGCTGATCCAGTCCTTTGGCACCCATGTGTTGCAGGACTTTGTCATCTGGGCGGATCGGGTGGACGGCTGAGGCCCGGGAGGGGTGCGCCCGGGACCCGAGGCTTACTTCATCGTCCACCAGATACCGTCCCAATGGACATCGCCCGTTGCGGCAGCGGTGACGGTTATCAGTGCGTGGAACCCGGCGAGGGTGCCGGTTCCGGCGGTATAGGCGCACATGCCTTTCTGGTGATCCATGTCGCGCTGGTCCCCCATGCAGAACCCGGTCGCCAGATTGTTCTGTCCCGCGTCGATGGTCGCGTTCGTCGCGAACATCACCGGATCGTTGATGCCAAGGTCCGGGCCCCAGTACCAGATCTTGGTGCCTTTCGGAATCTCGGCCACGTTGCTTTGGGTGACCTGGCAAAAGGTCGGCGCAGGCTCGCCGTAGCCCGAGCATTCCTTCAGAATGTGCAGTTCCTTGGTTGCAGGCATGGCCGGGGTGTCGGCAAAGGCCGGAGCAGAAAGGCAGGCCAGAGCGACCGCAGCCAAAGCTGCCGGACGGACATGCCTTGCGGTTTCAGTCTTCATTGTCCTCTCCCATCGGTTGTTACTGATGCTGTCGCGGATCAACCGCGCCGTTCCATCACTATAGACGGCTGGCCTGCCCATGCGTATGATCGGGCGTCCGCCAAATCTGCCTTTGCGTCCGGATGTCCGCCTTCCGCCTGCCGCTTTCATTGCTCGAGATAATCATGGATGTGATCTCCGACGTTTTGCGGTCGGTCCGGATGACCGGCGCTTTCTTCTTTGATGTCACCAACCACGCACCCTGGGTCTGCGGCGAGCCGGGAGAAATGGACATTCTGGGGCGCATTCTTCCGGAACATGACTTCCTTGTGCCGTTTCATGTCGTCCTTTACGGCTCGGTGTTTCTGGAGATGGACAGCCCGCGACCGCTGACCCTGGCGCTGGAGGCGGGTGATGTGGTGGTTCTGCCTGGCGGAAACGCGCATTTCATGATGTCGGCGCCGGGGATGCGGGCGGTCGTGGATCACGCGGCCTACGATCCGCCGATCGGGCCGAGGCAGGTTCTGCGTTATGCGGTGAATGCGGGCAACGGCTCGCCGGTCCACAGTCGGGTGATCTGTGGATACACGGGCATCGACCGGCGACCGACCCACCCTTTGTGGAATGCGCTGCCGCCGATCTTCCGGGTTCGCGCGGCGGCGCACCACCGCGACCGGCTGTTGCATCTGTCGGCGCTGGGCGTGGCCGAAAGCGAAGACTATCGGACGGGTGCCGATGCCATGCTGGCCAAGCTGGCCGAGCTGATGTTTGTCGAGGCGGTGCGTCAATTGATCGATGATCCCGAACAACAGGTGCACGGTCTGGTGGCGGGCCTGCGCGACCGTCATATCGGCGCGGCGCTGAAAGTGCTGCATGCCGAATCCTCGGAGAATTGGACGCTGGAGTCCCTTGCGCAAAGAGTCGGCCTGTCGCGGTCGGTCTTTGCTGCGCGTTTTGCGGCCCTCGTGGGCATGCCCGCCATGCAATATCTGGCGCGTTGGCGGTTGGTGCTGGCGGCAAGGCTGCTGGAACGGCCAGGCACCAGCGTGGCACAGGCGGCCTTGGACGTGGGCTACACCTCGGAGCTTGCATTCCAACGTGCCTTCAAGCGGCAGGTCGGCGTCACTCCAAGCGCGTGGCGCAAACGGTCAATGGTGTCAAAGGCAGAAACGGGCGTGGCCGTTCGAGCGTGAGGGGCGCAGCCGCGTCGTCAGACGAAGGTCTTGCGATCACTGGTCAATGTGCGGCTGCCCTCGCGGCTTGGCCGGAGCGCTTGTCCGCACCGGTTTGTCGGCGCGCAAGGGCGACACACAGGCAGAGATGCGGGTCCGGCACGCACTTAACAAAGGGTGAGCGCCACGAATGTTCTGCGAAAATTCAATGTGGAGACAATCTCTGCTTGAATCTTGCGATGGATTTTTCGCGGAAAGTTCGAAGCCCCGGGTTCAGACGGCAAGGGCCGTAGTCTGCACCACAGTCCGCAGAGCAAAGCTGGACTGCATCTGGCGCACCCCCGGCAGGCGGGCGAGGTAGCGGCGGTGGATGCGGGCGAAATCCTCGGTATCCTCGGCCATGATCTTGATCAGGTAATCCGCCGTCCCCGCCATCAGATGACATTCCAGAATGTCCGGCACCCTTGCCACCTCTCGTTCAAAGGCGTCCA
>JANXPK010000003.1 GCA_025357355.1 Rhodobacterales bacterium | reverse complement strand
CCCGGTCGCCCGCGTCGAAAAGCGCCGTGAAGGCCAGCAGAAATGCCCCCGACGATCCCGATGTCACCACCACAGGCGCGGGGTCCACCTCAACTCCGTACCACCGCCGGTACAGTCCTGCGATGCCCTCGCGCAGCGCCTGTATTCCCAGCGAAACGGTATAGCCCAATGCCGACCGCTCCAGCTCCTGAACCAATGCCGCCCTCGCCTTGGCAGGTGCCGCCGTTCCGGGCTGGCCGACCTCCATATGGATGATGTGCCGCCCGGCGGTTTCGGCAACCCGCGCCGCCTCGACGACATCCATCACAATAAAGGGATCAACCTGTCCCCGGCTTGATCTCTGCATCGCCCTGCCTCATTGTTCTGGCCCATAGTCCCCTGCAAGGCCGCAAGGTCAAGCCCACCCATAAACCATTGCCAGAGGTTGCCGATGCGCCGCATTCTGATCGCCCTGACCACCACGCTGGCATTACTGGCCGGATACGCCCGTGCCGACGGGCTTGGCACGATGACCGACGCCGAACGCACCGCCTTCCGGGCCGAAGTGCGGCAATACCTGCTGGACAACCCCGAAGTGTTGATGGAGGCGATGCAAGTTCTGCAGGACCGCCAGGACAAGAAGGCCGCCGATCAGGATCAGCAAGTGCTGTCGCAGAACAAGGACACCATCTTCAACGACCCGAACTCCTGGGTCGGCGGTAACCCCAACGGCAACATCACCATCGTCGAATTCATGGACTACCGCTGCGCCTATTGCCGCAAGGCCTATTCCGAAGTGGCCGATCTGGTGAAAACCGATGGCAATATCCGCTTTGTGGTCAAGGAATTCCCGATCCTTGGCGACGACTCGGTCGCGTCGTCGCGCTTTGCCATCGCGATGCGGCTCTTGCACGGCGACGAAGCCTATGCTGCGGTTCATGACGAGTTGATCACCCTGCGCGGCTCACCCGACGGCGAAACCCTTGGGCGTCTGGCGGTAAAGATGGGCTATGATGCCAAACCTATTCTGGACCTGATGAATGGCGACAAGGTGACTTCGATCCTCGCAGCCAACCACGCCATGGCTGGTCAGTTGAACATCACCGGAACCCCGACCTTCATCGTCGATCACACTATGCTGCGCGGCTATCTGCCCGAAGATCAGATGAAACAAGCGGTCGACAAGGCCCGCGCCGGCTGACCCCGGCCTAGCGCTGCGTCAACTCAGCCCGCCGCGCGTCGGTCATTCCGTCATGCGGTCCGAGATCATGCTGCGGGGCATCGTCCCACCAATATTCGTGCGCCGCCCGCCGTTCAAGGTTCAGCGGGTAGACAATGCGGTTGTCCGCCCGCGTCTTGTCGCCGACCACCAGCAGCTCGACTTCGCCGTCGGTGTTGTTCAAGAAGCTGTGCGACAGCCCGGTGCCCGCCCGAAACCCCACGCTGTCGCCCGGACACAGTCGGTGCAGCACGCCGTCCAGCCAGACATCCGGCGTGCCCGACAGCACGTGGATGAACTCATCTTCGGTGCTTTCGGCATGAGGAAACGAGGTGCGCCGCCCCGGCAAAAGCCGCTGGTGGTGGATGCCCAGACGCTGAAACCCGAAATGGCGGCTGTAATCCGCATCGAACCCCATCGCCTCGTAATGCGGCGAATAACTCCAGGGCTCGGGGTCCTCGATCTCGGCCGCTCTCACAATCGTTTCATGCCCACTCATTCCGCCGCCTCCGCCAAAGCTTCGATCTCTGCCGCCTTCTTCTCGACCAGTTCCACAATGTGATCGACCATCCGCTCGTTGCCCATGGTGTGGGCCTGCCGGCCGGCCAGATACACCATCCCCTTGCCCGCGCCGCCGCCGGTAAAGCCGATGTCGGTCATCAGCGCCTCGCCCGGACCGTTGACCACGCAGCCGATGATGCTGAGGCTCAGCGAGGTGGTAATATGGGCCAGACGATCTTCCAGTGCCGCCACGGTCTTGATGACGTCAAAGCCCTGACGCGCACAAGAGGGGCAAGAGATGATGGTGACGCCGCGATGGCGCAGGCCCAGCGATTTCAGGATTTCAAAGCCGACCTTGACCTCTTCGACCGGATCGGCGGACAAGCTGACCCGGATCGTGTCGCCGATGCCCATCCACAACAGATTGCCCAGACCAATCGCCGACTTGACCGTGCCGCTGACCAGCCCGCCCGCCTCGGTGATGCCCAGATGGATCGGCGCGTCGGTGACAGCGGCCAGTTGCTGATACGCCGCCGCCGCCATGAACACATCCGACGCCTTCACAGAAATCTTGTATTCGTGGAAATCGTTGTCCTCCAGCAGCCTGATGTGATCCAGCCCCGACTCGACCATCGCATCCGGACAAGGCTCGCCGAACTTTTCCAAAAGATGCTTTTCCAGCGACCCGGCATTCACCCCGATGCGGATCGAACAGCCGTGATCCTTGGCCGCCTGCACCACATCGCGCACCCGCGCCGCCGAACCGATGTTGCCGGGATTGATGCGCAGACAGGCAGCACCCGCCTCGGCGGCCTCGATAGCGCGCTTGTAGTGAAAATGGATGTCGGCCACGATCGGCACCGGGCTTTCGGCCACAATCTCACGCAAGGCCCGGGTCGAGGCTTCGTCGGGCGTGGAAACCCGCACAATATCGGCCCCGGCAACGGCGCAGCGCTGGATCTGTTCCAGCGTGGCCTTGACGTCCGAGGTGATAGTGTTTGTCATGGTCTGCACCGATATTGGCGCATCGCCCCCCACCAGCACCCGGCCCACCCTGATCTGCCGCGACACCCGACGGTCGATATTGCGCCATGGACGGATCGGATTATGCGTCATGAGGAACCTCCTGCAGGGCTGTCCCCTAAATAGGTCAGCCCGGACCTGACAGCAACCCGCTGGTCAAGGGCAGGTCGGCAGTGGTGCGGCAGAGGCGTCGGCCACGTTGACCCGTGTCGCATCGGCACCGCCAATATTGGCCATGGCATAGGCTTGCGTCAGCGAGGTCGCCGCCAGCGAGACGTTCTTGACCACCGAGGCCCCCGCCGCCGCCGGGCCATAGGTCTTGCCGTTGACCTTGAAATAAACCGAACCAGAATTTCCGGACCGCAGAACCGGCGCCTGCTGCAAAGCGGGCACCGCGTAGTGTTCACCGGCGTTCAGGATCTTTTCGAACAGCACGGTTCCGTCCGCCGCCGACACCCTGATCCAAGCCGGGCAAACCGCCAAGACCTCAACCCCCGGTGCTGTGTCCGCCACCACCTGCACCGGCGCGTCCTGTGTCAAAGCGGCGGCAACCGCCTGATCGACGGCCTTCTGGTCCGCCTGCGCGGGCGCCGCCGCGTCGGGATTGATCGCGGCAATCGGGCCGTCGCGCGGCGTCATCACTGGCACTGTCAATGCCTCGGGCCGGAAAACCCGGTCGCCCGCCGCCGACACGACCTTTTCGGGCGCCGCCGGGGCCGAACGAACCAGCGGCGCCTGTCCACTGACATTGCCCAAGGGATCGATCTCTGCCACAACCGCAGGGGCCTCGTTCACCGGCGCCAACTGCACGCGCTGCACCTCTTGCAATACCGACCAGCCGCCGTACCCAAGCGCCCCGATCAGCACGATCAGCACCGCCAGCGATCCAACCGCCCCCGGCTGCACCTGCGAAAAGATGCTTTCCGCCCGCGGAATGAAGCTCGCATGCACAAACGGGTCGCGGTTTTCATGCGCAATCGCGCGGTTGCGCGCCGCCGCCATCGACGCGGTCGAGGCAGCTGCCGACATGCCATGCGCCACCTCGAAATTCGCCTCGGCACAGAAGCGGGCAAAGGTGGCGTACGGCTCCATCCCCAGATAGCGCGCATAAGACCGCACATAGCCCGC
>JANXPK010000266.1 GCA_025357355.1 Rhodobacterales bacterium | reverse complement strand
CATCGTCGTCGTCGCCATCATCCTGGACCGCATGCTGCGGAGGGAGGTGAAATGACGGCTGTCGAATTCGACCGCGTCTCCATCGTCTTCGGCAACCGCCCCGACCTCGCCCTGCCCTTGATGGATCAGGGCATGTCGCGGCCCGACATCCAGACCCAGACCGGTCAGGTGCTTGGCGTCCATGATTGCTCTCTGACCGTCAGCGAGGGCGAGATTCTCGTCCTCATGGGCCTGTCAGGTTCCGGCAAATCCACGTTGTTACGCGGGGTCAACGCGCTGAACCCGGTGGTACGCGGCGACGTGCGCATTTCGGACGGCAACAAGATGGTCTCGGTGACCAAGGCCGAAAAGGACACCCTGCGCCACCTGCGCCTGACCCGTGTCGCCATGGTGTTTCAGCAATTCGGCCTGCTGCCCTGGCGCACAGTGCGCGACAATGTAGGCTTGGGCCTTGAACTCGCAGGCCAAACTCCCGAACAGCGCAAGCCCAAGGTGGACGAGCAACTGGCCCTGGTGAACCTGTCCCAATGGGCCGATCGCAAGGTGGGTGAATTGTCCGGCGGCATGCAGCAACGCGTCGGGTTGGCTCGGGCCTTCGCTACAGACGCGCCGCTGCTGTTGATGGACGAGCCCTTCTCAGCCCTCGACCCTTTGATCCGCGCCCGCCTGCAGGACGAACTTCTCGACCTGCAGACCAAGCTCAAGCGCACCATCATCTTTGTGTCGCACGACCTTGACGAAGCCTTCAAGCTCGGCGACCGCATCGCCTTGATGGAGGGCGGCCGCATCGTCCAGATCGGCACCGCGCGCGAGATCATCGCCAACCCGGTCAGCGATTATGTCGCCGATTTCGTCGCCCACATGAACCCCCTCGGCGTGCTGACCGCCCGCGATGTGATGGAACAGGCCGCGACCTCCGCAACCGACGCCGTCGATGCCGAATTGCCGGTCAAAGACGTGATGGCGCTGCTGGCCAAGGGCATGACCGAGCTTGCCGTCACCCATGCCGGCCAAAAGATCGGCGTGGTCCGCCCCAACTCGCTTATGAGCCGCCTGATCAATCCCAGGCACGGCTAGGCCAGAACAGGTGTGCCCCAAATTCGGCGCGACTGCCCGAGCGCCGGAGCCCGGGAAAGTATTGAAATCCGGTTAATGAAAGAACTCAACTCATTGAAATATAACAGATTTCGTGTCTGTCCGAAGTTCGGACAATTGGCTCATTCCACAACGTCATCGACCTTCGCCACAGACTTCTTGGCCACGGCCTTCTTAGGCGCCGGTTTCTTCGCCGGGGCCTTTTGGGCCGCAGCCGCAGGCTTTTTGGCCGCCACCTTGGCCGCTGGTTTCTTCGCAGCCGCCGTCTTCGGCGCCTTCCCGCCCTTGCCCGCCTTCTCGGCGACCAAAGCCAAAGCCTCTTCCAGCGTCACCGCCTCCGGCTCCATCCCCTTGGGCAGCGTCGCGTTGACCTTGGCCCACTTCACGTAAGGCCCATATTTGCCCGGCATCACCTGAACCGGCCCGCCATCCGGATGGACGCCCAATTCGCGCAACGGCCCGACCGCCGCTGCGCCCCCACGCCGGCCTGCCGCCTTCTGCGCCAAAACCTCGACGGCCCAGTTCATCCCGATGCTGAACACTTCCTCGACATCCGGTAAGTTCGCGTACACCGCACCATGCTTGACATAAGGCCCGAACCGCCCGATCGCCGCTTCAACGGTTTGCCCATCCGCCGGATGCATCCCTACGATCCGCGGCAGCGACAACAGCTCAAGAGCCCGCTCCAATGTCAGGTTTTCCGGTGCCCAGCTCTTGGGCAGCGATGCCCGCGGCGGCTTGGGCTCCGTCTCGGTCGCCTCGCCCTTCTGCACATAAGGCCCGAACCGCCCGGTCTTCAGGCTGATCGCCAGCCCGTCCACCTCGCCCAGCACCCGGCCATCCGAACTGCCGCCCTCGTCCCCGCCCGAAATCGCCCGCGTGTAACGGCACTCGGGGTAGTTGCCGCAGCCAATAAACGCCCCACCCGACCGCGCCGTTTTCAGATGCAGCCGCCCGGTGCCACAGGTCGGGCATATCCTTGGGTCTGACCCATCGGCCCGCAGCGGATACAGATGCGGCGCCAGAAACTCGTCGATCTTTTCCAGCACCTCCCCAATCCGCAAGTCGGCCGTGTCCGCTACCGCCGCCGAGAAATCGCGCCAGAACCGTGTCAGCACGTCCTTATATTCCCGCGCCCCGGCCGAGACGTCGTCCAACTCGTTCTCCAGATCGGCCGTGAAATCGTATTCGACATAGCGGCGAAAGAAGTTGGTCAGGAACGCCGTCACCAACCGCCCCTTGTCCTCGGGGATCAGCCGATTTTTGTCCTTGCGAACATATTCGCGATCAACAATCGTTGTCAGGACCGAGGCATAGGTCGACGGCCGCCCAATCCCCAGTTCCTCCATCCGCTTGACCAGCGTCGCTTCGGTATAGCGCGGCGGCGGTTGGGTGAAGTGCTGCTCTGGCGTGACCGACTTCTTGTCGGCCCGCTCGCCTTGCACGATCACCGGCAGGCGACCCTCGCCCTCGTCCTCATCGTCGCGGCCCTCGTCATAGACTTTGAGAAAGCCGTCGAACAAGACCACCTGCCCATTGGCGCGCAGTCCGACCTGCCCATCCGGGCTGGTTACGTCGACCACTGTCCGCTCCAGCCGCGCCGCCGCCATCTGGCTGGCAATGGTGCGCTTCCAGATCAAGTCATAAAGCTTGCGCTGATCCGCCTCGGCCAGGCGCAGCTTCTCCGGCCCCATCGACATATCGGTCGGCCGAATGCACTCATGGGCCTCTTGCGCGTTCTTGGCCTTGTTCTTGTACATCCGCGGACTGGCGGGCACATACTCCGCCCCGAACCGCCGCTTGATCTCGTCCCGCGCCGCCATCACCGCCTCGGGCGCCATGTCGATGCCGTCCGTTCGCATGTAGGTGATGTGGCCTGCCTCATACAGCCGCTGCGCCGACGACATGCAGGCCTTGGCCCCCATGCCATATTTGCGGCTCGCCTCTTGCTGCAGGGTCGAGGTCATGAAGGGCGCATAGGGGTTGCGCGCGGCAGGCTTCGATTCGACGCCGGACACCGAAAATGTTCGAGTAGTGACAGCCTTGACTGCAAGATCCGCGGCTTCTGTGGTCGGAATATCGAACTTATCCAACTTCTTGCCGCCGAGGACGACCAGCCGCGCCTCGAATTCCTGACCCCTTGGCGTGGTCATCATGGCCGTCACCGACCAGAACTCACGGGTGCGGAATGCCTCGATTTCCATCTCGCGTTCAACGATCAGGCGCAGACAAACCGACTGCACCCGCCCCGCCGAACGCGCGCCCGGCAGCTTGCGCCACAGCACCGGCGACAGGGTGAAACCCACCAGATAGTCCAGCGCGCGGCGGGCCAGATATGCCTCGACCAGCGGGACGTCGACCTGGCGGGGATGGGCCATGGCTTCGGTCACGGCGGACTTGGTGATGGCGTTGAAGGTGACGCGGCTGACCTTCTTGCCTTTCTTCAGCGACCCAGCCAAAGCCTCTTGCAGGTGCCAGGAAATCGCCTCGCCCTCACGGTCGGGGTCGGTCGCCAGGATCAACTCGTCGTCGGTTTTCAGCGCCTCGGTGATCGCGCGGATGTGTTTGCGACTGTCTGCAGCCACCTCCCACGTCATCGCGAAACCGTCCTCGGGATTGACCGAACCGTCCTTGGCAGGCAGGTCGCGGACATGGCCATAGGATGCCAGCACCGTATAGCCCGGCCCAAGATATTTGTTGATTGTCTTGGCCTTGGCCGGAGATTCGACGACAACGACGGGCATGAGTTTCCTTTTCACCGGCAATACGGCGCGCCGCGCAATGGCGCCGGGCTAAATGGGGACGAAGATGTGCGATTGTCAACCGCAGGGTTACGGCATCCTTGGCGGTGTGATCTGATGGGGGCAACGGGCTGCCTGTTTTCACCGGTACGCCGGACCGGTTCCGGCCGTTTGCCACGGCGCGGGTATTGGTGTCGGCCAACTGAAGCCAAGCCTTTGAGAACGCCACGTTAATTGGCCTGATTAACGAAAGATGAACGACCTACAAACCACCTACATTCCGCCTACAATGCCTCTACACCTGATGTGACGTTTTCGGCCAAAGGGCCGCGTTAACCATGAGCCTGCAAATCGTGGGGGATTGGGTCAGACAAGCGGCAACCGCAGTGAGCGACGGTCGGCTCAGCCGCCAGATTGAATCTGGGCGACTACGATTTGATCAAGTCTTGGGATGGTTAGCCTTGGGCCACGGTCAGGATCGGAACGGCGCCAAAGGCACCGCGCAGCCGTCACGACAGCCGCGAAATCAGCCCGCCCGATTGCCGCAAAATCCGCCCGTCAAGTTCCAGCGTCACCAGTTCCGGCGTGACGACAGAGGCGGGCACGTCCAGATCGCGGATCAGTTGATCCTCTGCCAGCGGACTTGGCCCCAGCCGCGCCAGAATTTGGTTGTGCAGCACGGTCACGTCCTTCAGCCCGCGCCGCTGCGGGCTTACCTGCTCTACAGCCTCCGCAGCCCTTGGCGCCGTCGCAAAGTTCAGCACGTCCAGAATATCCTGCGCCCCGCGCACCAGCGTTGCGCCGTCGCGGATCAGTCGGTTGCAGCCTGCAGCCCGGGCATCGAAGGGATGGCCCGGCACGGCGAAGACTTCGCGCCCCTGTTCCAGCGCCGCCTCTGCCGTGATCAGACTGCCCGATTTCGCCGCTGCCTCGACCACGACAACGGCCCGACAAAGCCCAGAGATGATTCGGTTGCGCTGCGGGAAGTGCCGTGTTTGTGGCTCAAGCCCCATTGGCTGCTCTGAAACCCGGCAGCCGCGGGCCAGAATGTCCGCCGCCAGGCTTGCATTTTCCGCCGGATAGATGTGATCGACCCCACCTGCCTGCACGGCAACCGTTCCCGTCGCCAGCGCCGCTGCATGAGCCTCGGCATCGACGCCGCGCGCCAGACCCGACACCACGACCAGCCCCGCCGCACCCAGGCTTTCACCCAAGCGCCGCGCCATCCGCAGCCCCAGCGATGACGCAGAGCGCGCCCCAACCAGCGCCACCATCGGCCGCAGCAACAGGCTGACATCGCCTTGCGCCCACAGGATCGGCGGCGCATCGGCGATTTCCTTGAGCGCTTGCGGATAGTTGGCCTCGCCCCAGCGCAGCATGACCGCCCCCGCCGCCCGCGCCTGCTTGATCTCGGCCATCACCACGCCCATCGGGCAGAGCTCATAATTCTCCACCCCCGCCGCCCGGGCAATCTCTGGCAAGGCTTCCAGTGCCGCCGCGACCGAGCCCTGATCCGCGATCAGGCGGTGAAAGGTCGTGGGACCGATGCGCCGCGACCGGATGAGCCGCAGCCAATCCGCCGGATTTTCCGAAAGCGGCGCCCGGTAGGACGGTGCCACCTGCTTTGCTGCCTGGGCCATTGTGCTCTCCCCGGGGCCAGAAAAGCATCCAATGGTTAACGGCAGGTGAACGACTTTCCTAAAATCCGCACAGATGCGCATTGAAGCCGCAGTGAAAGTTTGATCAAATGCCGCAAACCCCGAGGAGGCCCTGATGAAGAACGCTGATGTAGCCCGCCGCCGCAGTGACGCCATTTCCACCGGAATCGGTGTGCAGACCCAGATCTATGTGGACCGCGCGTTGAATTCCGAGGTTTGGGACATCGAGGGCAACCGCTATATCGACTTTGCCGCCGGCATCGCCGTGGTCAACACCGGGCACTGCCACCCCAAGGTCATGGCCGCCGTGACCGAGCAGCTGGGCCGGTTTACCCATACTTGCCATCAGGTCCTGCCTTATGAAAACTACGTGCGCCTTGCCGAACGGCTGAACGCGGCGGTGCCGGGCAACTGGCCGAAAAAGACTGTGTTCGTGACCACCGGCGCGGAGGCGATCGAGAATGCCGTCAAGGTCGCCCGCATCGCGACCGGTCGTTCAGCCATCATCGCCTTTGGCGGCGCCTTTCATGGCCGCACCTTTCTGGGCATGTCGCTGACCGGCAAGGTCGATCCCTACAAGAAGGGTTTTGGGGCGATGCTGCCGGATGTCTATCACGTGCCCTTCCCGCAAGAGGTTCACAATATCAGCACGGCCGACGCCATCGCTGGGATGACCAAGCTTTTCAAGGCCGATCTGGACCCGGCCCGGGTTGCGGCGATCATCTTCGAACCGGTACAGGGCGAGGGCGGCTTTTATCCGGCCCCGGCGGAGCTGGTGCGTGCCATCCGCAAGATCTGTGACGAGCATGGCATCGTGATGATTGCCGACGAGGTGCAGACCGGCTTTGCCCGCACCGGCACCCTGTTCGCGATGGAGGGGTACGGCGTCGCCGCTGACATCACCTGCATGGCCAAGGGGCTGGCGGGGGGGCTGCCGCTGGCGGCGGTGACGGGCAAGGCGAGCCTGATGGATGCGGCGCATCCGGGGGGCTTGGGCGGGACGTATGGCGGCAATCCGCTGGGGATCGCGGCGGCGAATGCAGTGCTGGATGTGATCGAGGAAGAGCAGTTGTGCGCCCGGGCCAATGAACTGGGCTCGCGGCTGAAGCAGAAGCTGGAGTCGATCCGGTCCACCACGCCGGAGATCAGCGACATCCGGGGGCCGGGGTTCATGGTGGCGGTCGAGTTCGCCAACCCGGCGTCGAAGGAACCCGATGCGGGCTTTACAACGCGGGTTCGGCTGGAGGCGCAGAAGCGCGGGTTGATCTTGTTGACCTGCGGGGTTTACGGCAACGTCGTGCGCTTTCTGGCCCCGATCACCATTCCGGACGCCCATTTCAAGGAAGCGCTGGGGATTCTGGAACAGGCGGTCGCGGCGGCGCGGGTTCAGTGAGATCGGCTTGAGGGGCGGGACTTGGCGATTCCGCCCCGTGGGCCAGAGGGAGGTCCGAGGTTCGGACCATGTGGTTTATCGTTGTAATTCAGGTAGTTAGATTTTTCTGTTAACCGGATTTTAAGCTGGGATCGTTCTTGAAGGTAACCCCTTCAGGTGCGAATCCCGCCCTTGCCGCAAGTGCCCGGAACCGACTGATGGACCTCGCAGTGCAAGGTTCATCGGTTCCGTTGCCTGAGCGCCAGCGCGAAGGCAAGGGAGGTTGGGCTGGGCGCCGTGGTGACGAAGGGGATGCGCCGGACCGCGGGTGGGAGCGGAACGCGCCCACCCGGGGGGCGGTCGGGCGCGTCCCCGATACGCTTTGGCGCATCGGGGAAGAGAAAGAAGGCAGAGGAAGCCCATTCAGAGAAATTTGGCCCTACCTGTCGGTGTTTCTGTCAAGATATATCCTGCCCTAGCCCGCCGCCTCGACCCTGACCGGCGCGTGGGAAGTCATTGACAGGATCGCGGCCTCTGAGATCAGCGAGGCCCACAGGCCGTCGAAGGCGTTGGGAGTGACCGGGCGGCGATGGACCACGCAATCGACAAAGCTGAGGATCTCGGCCCGGTAGGCGGCGGCATAGCGCTGGGGGTAATTCCACAGCGGTTTTTCAGAGCGGATGCCAGCGGCGGTCGACAGCACCATCTGGCTTTCCACGACATTGCCGACCGACACCTGACCGAGCGCGCCCAGCACCTCGATCCGCTGGTCATAGCCAAAGCTGGCGCGCAGGCTGTTCAGGACCGTCACATGGGTACCCTTGGCCATCCGCAGCGTGGTGGTGGTGGTGTCGATCTGGCCGACCGTCAGATACGCCGGATTGATCAGCGCATCGGCCATCACGTAAAGCTCGGCGGGTTCATCCTCCAGAAGCCAGCGGATCAGGTCGAAATCGTGGATCGCGGTTTCCTTCAAGAGGCCGCTGGAATGGATGAAGCCTGCAACCTCCGGCGCCTCGGGGTCGCGGCTGATGATCAGGACCTGTTCGACGCGGCCGATCTGGCCCGCGGCAATCGCCTGTTTCAGACGCAGGAAATGGGCGTCGAAGCGGCGGTTGAAGCCGAGTTGCACGCGGTCTTCGCGGCCTTTGAGGCGGGCCATGCAGGCGCGGATGCGGGCGATGTCGTGGTCGATGGGCTTTTCGCAAAAGACATAGGCGCGGGTAGCGGCGGCGCGGTCGAGGTAATCGGCATGGCTGCGCGGCGGGCTGGCGATGAGGTAGGCGTCGATGTCGGGGTCGGCGAAGGCTTCGTCAGCGCTGACGGCGCGGGCGTTGCAGGCGCGGGCAAGGGCCTCGGCGCGGTCGGTGGCGGGATCGACGATGTAGCGCAGATCGACGCGGGGGTCGCTGATCAGGTTCCGGGCGTGGATCGTCGCCATCTCACCAGCACCGAAGAGGCAGGCGTGCAGTTTGGTCATGATGGGGCTCCTGCCGCAGCGTGGTCGGCGTAAAGGGTGGCGTCGGGGCATAAGGTCCAGACGGTTGCGGGCCAGGCGGGGTCATAGGTGGTGGCGGCGGCAAGGTGGCGGTAGGCGAGGGCCTTGCCTGCGCCCCAGACCAGCATGACGCTGGCGCGGGCTTGGGCGATGGTGGCGATGCCGACGGTCAGGCCGTGATGGGGCACGGCGGCGAGGTCGGGGAAGTCAGGGAAGGTGGCAAGGTTGTCGCGGCGGGTCTGTTCGGCCAGCGTCACGATACGGGTCTGGCTGCCGAGGGCCGAGCCGGGCGGGTTGAAGGCGACATGGCCGTCGCCTGCTCCGCTGGCTAGCAAGAACAGGTCGATCCCGCCCGCCGCAGCAATGCGGCGGTCGTAGGCGGCTGGGTTCATGGGGTCGGGGAACCAGATGTGGGCGTCGGAGATGCGGTGAGCCGGCGGCAAGTTCGCGTTCAGCACGGCCTGGATGTCATCGCGGGCAAAACGGCGGCACGAGTAATGGGCGTCGGCAGGGACGTGGTCAAAGCCGGTGGGTGTCAGGTGCAGATAGTCGTCCATCATCACGACGGTGAGGTGCGAGAGGTCAAGGTTGCTTGTGGCGGCGATCCGGGCGAGGGCAGCATAGACCGGCTTGGGGCTGCGACCGCCGGGACAGCCCAAAAGGTACGGGCCGGGTTTGGCGGCAAGCCGGGTGGCGATGTCGGCGGCGACGGCCTCGCCCAGTGCGGCGGGACCCGGAAAGTGCAGGATGCGGCGCGGAGTCACGGCAGCGGCACGGTGAGGAAGGCAAGGTTCTGACGGGCGAGAGCCTCGGGGTTGGCATCCTCGGTCGGGTCCTGTTCGACGATGATGGGGCCGTCAAAGCCCTTGGCGGCCAGCTTGTGCAGCACGGCCCTGATGTCGACGCAGCCATCCGCAAGGGGACACATCACGCCGTGATCGAAGGCCGCATCGACCCCCAGTTCACCCGACAGGACACGGGCGCGGACGGCCGGATCGACATTCTTGAGGTGAACATAGCCGATGCGGTCCCACACCCTGTCGAGATAGGCCAGCACGTCCTGATCCCAGAAGGCGTGGTGGCCGGTGTCAAGGCACAGGCTGACCTCGGTCTCGGCCAGCAGACGGTCGATCTGCGCCTCGCG
>JANXPK010000377.1 GCA_025357355.1 Rhodobacterales bacterium | reverse complement strand
GGGAGCGGAACGCGCCCGCCCTGGGGGCGGTCGGGCGCGTCCCCGATACGCTTTGGCGCATCGGGGAAGAGAAGGGGGCAGACCAGCGGAGTTCAGAAAGAATTGCCGTAAGCTGGCAGAGAAGCCCCTTCTCGTCGCCAACTGGTAGTGCAACCTCCCCTGCACGACCCATCACCCCCTAGACTTGGGCTGGAAACACAAAGCAGCGGTCGCGGCGGATCATCAGCCACAACGCAGCGCCCGGCTTGGGCAGGAACACCCCGGCAACCGAGGCGGTCAGGATCGAGCCGTCGAAGTCCATGCGAAACTCGACCAGACTTTCGCGGCCGAGATAGCGCGCCCGTTGCACCACGCCGCGCGCGGGCGTGCCGTCTGCCGCTGTCGGATTGGGGCCACGCCCGGCGCGGTCAAAGTCGATCTTCAGGTGTTGCGGCCTGATCACGATGTCGACCGCCGCCCCGTCAGGATGGCCGGGGGTCAGGAAGGCACCGAAAGGTGTCTCGGTCAAGGCACCCCTGGAAACACCGCGGATCACGTTGATATCGCTGAAGAAAGCCGCTGCCTGCTTGTCCACGGGCGCGTTATAGACGTTGTAGGGCGCGCCTTGCTGCACGATGCGACCGTCGCGCATCAGCGCAATCTCGTCGGCCATGCGCATCGCCTCGTCCGGCTCATGGGTGACCAGCAGAACCGCCGCCCCCTCTTCCTTCAGCACATCCAGCGTGCTGTCGCGGATGCCGTCGCGCAAGCGGTTGTCCAGACCCGAAAACGGCTCGTCCATCAGCATCACGCGCGGACGCGGGGCCAAGGCGCGGGCCAATGCCACCCGCTGCTGTTCGCCCCCCGACAGTTCATGCGGATGTTTGGCGCCAAATCCGGAAAGGTTCACCTTTTCCAAGAGTTCCGCAATTCTCTTCATCTTGAGCTCGCGGTCGCCCCGCAGGCCGAAACCGACATTGCGCGCCACCGTCAGATGCGGAAAAAGGGCGAAATCCTGAAACATCAAGCCGACGCCGCGCGCCTCGGGCGGCAGGTTCACCCCCGGCCCGAAGACCGCGACCCCGTCAATGATCACCCGGCCCGCATCCGGCCGCTCGACCCCGGCGATCATCCGCAGCGTCGTCGATTTGCCGCAGCCCGACGGGCCCAAAAGGCATGTCACCTGCCCAGCCTCGACTGACAGCGACACATCCGCCACCACGGCGCGCCCATCAAAGCGGCGGGTCAGCGCATCCACCTGCAAGCGCGGGGCCTGGATCATGGTATTCCTGGCAATTTGGTCGGGCTTTCCCTAGCAGCCCAACCCGGGCCCTTCAAGCTTCACAAGGTCGCGTTCAGCGCGCCGCCGTCCAGAAGGATGTTCTGCCCGACGATATATCCGGCGTGAACCGAGCACAGAAAGGCGCACATCGCGCCGAACTCGGCGGCCGTGCCATAGCGGCGGGCCGGGATGGCGGCCATGCGCGCGGCGCGGACCTCGGGCCGGTCGCCGTCCAACGCGCGGATACGGTCGGTGTCGTGGCTGCCGGGCAGCAAGTTGTTGATCGTCACCCCGCCCGGCGCCACCTGCCGCGACACCCCGGCGACAAAGCCGGTCAGCCCGGTCCGCGCCATGTTCGACAGGCCCAGCGCCGCAATCGGGGCCTTGACCGATCCCGAGGTGATGTTGACCACCCTGCCCCAGCCGCGCGCCAGCATCCCCGGCATAAGCGCGGTCATCAAGGCGATTGGCGTCAGCATGTTGGCCTCGATGGCGCGCAGGTAATCGTCGCGCGTCCAGGTTTCCCACGAGCCGGGCGGCGGCCCACCAGCGTTGGTCACCAGAATGTCCACGCCCGCTGCCGCCGCCAGCACCGCCGCGCGCACCGGTTCGGTGGTGATGTCGCCCGCGACCGTCGTCACCTTGACCCCGCGCGCCCGCAACGCCGCGGCCGTCGCTTCCAGCGCATCGCCCCCGCGGGCGTTGATCACCAGATCGACCCCGGCGTCTGCCAAAGCCTCGGCACAGCCGCGCCCCAGCCCTTTGGAGGCCGCCGTGACCAATGCCCGCTTGCCCCTGATCCCCAGATCCATCGCACTCCCCTTCCGATTGTTCCCAAAATGCCTTGCATTGGCCCTGACTTGGTCCCTTTGTTGACCTTTCTGTCGGTGAATTCTAGTCCTGACATTCTCACGCCCAAGGAGCGTCTTCCGCCGATGGCCACCGCCCTTCCAGCGCAACCGGGTCATGCCTGCCAGGTCTTCCGGGCCGCCGACATCTTTGTCGCGCACGGAACCAATCGGGGCGACGATCTTGGTCCGCCCGATGGCGTGGATCTGGGCGACATCTATCATCTCGACCGGCTGGCTCAGCCTTTGCGACTGGTGGTGTCCGAACCCGTGGGCGGCACGCAGATGGTGACGGCCGGTTCGGCCATCGGCGAACCTGGCCAGCCGGTTCGGCTTGAGGCGCGTTATGCGCTGATGGCGCCCGACGGTGACAAGGTCGAACTTCTGATCCTGCGGGTGGGCGGGGCGGAGCGGTATGTCCTCCCGTTGTCACCGATCGGTCAAATGGTCGACTACACTCTGATTTCGGTCGAGCCCGCACCCACCGACCTGAGGCTTGCCGACCTTTTGTGCCTGTCCTTTGCGCGTGGCACCATGATCACCATGGCCGACGGCTCGCAACGCGCCATCGAGGCCTTGGCCGCGGGTGAGCCGGTGCTGACCCGCGACCATGGCCGCCAGAAGGTTCGGTGGATCGGCCATGCCCGCCTGCGCGCCGTCGGGGCTTTTACGCCCGTGGTCATCTCGGCGGGCACCCTTGGCAACGGCGGTGATCTGATCCTGTCGCAGCATCACCGGGTCTTTCTGTATCAGCGCCAGAAACTGCCGGGCCTGACCACCTCCGAACTGCTGGTACAGGCGCGGCATTTTGTCGATGAGGACCGCGTCTATCTGCGCGAAGGTGGTTTTGTCGACTATTTCAGTCTGGTCTTTGACCACCACGAGATCATCTATGCCGAGGGCATCCCCTCCGAGTCGCTGATGGTCAACGACGCCACCGTGAACCGCCTGCCACCCGAGATCGCGGCCGAGGTCAAGGCCAAGTTCC
>JANXPK010000201.1 GCA_025357355.1 Rhodobacterales bacterium | reverse complement strand
TGGCCTATCGGGGAAGAGAAGAAAGACAGAAGGTGCAAGTTCAGACTCCGTACATTTTGGCCGGGCAGCGACCCCTTGAAGGGACACCGTGCTCCAATGGCTTGACCGGTTGTCCAAGTGCACAATCCCGCGAGCGCCCCTTGCCTCTGCATGCCGGTCGCCGCAAGGTCCGCCCATGGCCTATGTGACTGCCCCCGCCCGCGCCTCCCGCGTTGTGCCGCTGATCGTAGCGGTGGCGCTGTTGATGGAGAACATGGACGCATCGGTGCTGGCGACCTCGCTGCCTGCCATCGCGCGTGACTTCGGTTCGGACCCCATTCACCTCAAACTGGTGCTGACAACTTACCTTCTGGCGCTGGCGGTCTTCATTCCGGCCTCTGGCTGGGTGGCGGACCGCTACGGGGCCAAGGTGGTATTTCGCTGGGCAATTGCGGTGTTCGCGGCCGGTTCCATCGCCTGCGGCATGTCGCATGGCCTGTTGGAACTGGTGGGTGCGCGGCTGTTGCAAGGCATCGGCGGGTCGATGATGGTGCCGGTGGGGCGGCTGATCCTGCTGCGCTCGGTCCCGCGCGAGGGGCTGGTCGAGGCTTTGGCCTGGCTGACCGTGCCCGCGCTGATCGGGCCGGTGCTGGGGCCGCCCCTGGGGGGCTATATTACCACCTATTGGGACTGGCGCTGGATTTTCTGGATCAACATTCCTTTGGCGGTGCTGGGGGTGTTTCTGGTGTCGTGGCTGATCCCCAACATCCGCGAGACGGGCGTCCGGGCCTTTGACGTCAGGGGTTTCCTGATGATCGGCCCGGGGCTTGCGGCGTTTCTGACCGGGGTGACGCTGGCCGGGCTGGAACTCGCCTCGCCCCTGCAGATTGTGGGGTTAAGCGGGGCGGGGCTGGGGCTGATCCTGATGTATGTGCGACATGCGGGCCGGGTGGCGGTGCCCATCATCGACCTCAGCCTGTTGCGTCTGCAAACCTTTCGCATCGCGGCGCTGGGGGGCGTGATGTTCCGCGTCGCCGCCGGGTCGCTGCCGTTCCTGTTGCCCCTGATGCTGCAGATCGGGTTCGGGATGACCGCGTTTCAGTCCGGGATGCTGACCTTTGTGTCGGGCATGGGGGCGATGATCATGAAATTCGCGGCCCAGCCCCTGCTGCGCCGCTATGGCTTTCGCGGGGTGCTGACGGGCAATGCGGTGGTGGCAGCGGTGCTTTTGGTGGGCCCCGGCCTTTTCACCCCATTGACGCCGGTGGTGGTGATGCTGTTCGTGTTGTTCGTGGGCGGGCTGGCACGCTCGTTGCAATTCACCGCGCTGAACGCCATCGCCTATGCCGAGGTCAGTGCCGCACGGCTCAGCCAGGCGACCAGCTTTACCGCTGTCTTGCAGCAATTGTCCGGCTCCGTCGGCATCACGGTGGCCGCACTGACGCTGGAATTGACCGGGCGGCTGCGTGGGGTGGCATCGGTCGATATCGGCAATTTTCCGGTTGTGTTCGCTGTGATCACCGGGTTGGCGCTGTCCTCGGCCCTGGTCTTCGCCGGTCTGGGCCGCACCGCCGGGTCAGGGTTGATCCGCCGCTGAGGCCGCCTGCAACAGGGCAAAGATGCGCTCACGCTCGTCATGCACCAACAGCAGGCACAGATCGCCCGGCTGCAACAGGGCGATAAGATGCGCGGCACCGGCGGCAGGGCTTGTCGCATCCAGCACTCGGTCGGGGGCCAAACCCAGGTCAAGACAGCGCTGCCGCATCAGCGCGGGCAACTCGCCGGGGGTGCGACCGCGCAGGTATTTGGGGTTCTCGGCGATCACGACCAGATCGGGATGCAAGGCAAAGGCGCCGGTCACCAGACCCCTGATGTCGTCATCCGAACGGTCGCCCGCATGGCTGAGCAGGATCAGCCGCCGCTTGGCGGGCAGGGCGGCCAGTGCCTGCGTGACGGCGGCAATCGAATGCGGGTTATGGGCGAAATCGACAAATACCCGCGCGCCGTTGACCGCAAATTCGTTGGCGCGACCGGGGTTGTGCACCGGATCGCTGCGAAAGGCGGCCAGGGTCGCCCGAATGGCGTCGTCAGGCAAGCCCAGCGCCCGAGCGGCCAGCGCCGCCGCCAAGGCGTTTTCGATGTTGTAGCGCGCCGCACCCCCCAAGGTCAGCGGCACCTCGCGGGCGGCGATCAGGCGCAGGTCGGCCCTGCCGTCCGACAGGAACAGTCCGCCGTCCTCCAGCCAGCCGCAGGGTTGATGGGCGGCGCGGGCGGCCATGATCAGGGGGTTCGTGGGCGACAGGGCGAACCAGACTCTGGCGCCGGACGGGGCCGCTGCCACCACCAAAGCGTCGTCCGCGTTCAGCACCAGTTGCCCGCCCGGTTGCAGCGGCCGATGGACCGCAAGCTTGACCTGCGCCAGATCTTCGACCGTCGGGATGCCGTATTGGCCAAGGTGATCGGCGGCGACATTGGTCACCACGGCCGCCCGCGCATGGCCCACCGGCAACCCACGCCGCAGGATACCGCCGCGCGCCACCTCCAGCACCGCCAATTCCAGTCGCCTGTCGGCCAGCAGCAGCCGCGCACCGGCCGGGCCGGAATAGTCGCCATAGTCCAGCACCTGCCCCCCAACCTGCACCGCCTCGGTCGAAGAGAAACCTGCCACCAGACCTGCCGCCATCCCCATCGCAGCGATCAGCCGCGTGGTCGTGGTCTTGCCGTTGGTCCCGGTGACCAGCACCAGCGGAATGTCGTGCAGCGCCGCCCAGTCTGGCGCTGTCGGCAGGGCGGCAAAGCGAAAGACCGCCGACCCGGTGCCGTGGCCCAGGATTACCGCATCATCGTCAAGCACATGGTCGATCCCGCGCGCCCCGGCCTCGGCAATCAGGGCGCACAGGGCAGGGTTGGCCTCCGTCGCCATAACGGCCCGCAACCCGTGCAGCATCTCTGGCAGCGGGACGGCGGGCTGACCCAGTAACGCGCAGACGCAGTAGTACCAGGCGGCTTCGATGACATAGGCAGCGGTGAACAGCCGGTCGGGCGGGGCGGCGAGGTAGAGACTTGCGCCACCGGCAAAAGGGCGGCCAACCGTCTCCGCCTGCCAATCCAGACCGGTCATCAGCCGCCCCAGATGATGCGACCACAGCCGCAGCACCGGGGCGGGGTCGCGCCCGGCGATCAACGCATCGCCGACAGCGCCCGGCGAGGTGGCATAAAGATTGGGGCCCAAAAGCCTGCGGCAACCGTCCAGCACCAAGGTGGGGTCTTCGGGCAGCGGGATGGTCAGCGCCGCATTCAACTCCATGGCCGGTCAGTCGGCCGCTTCGCCGCCTGGCGCCCGTGCCAGCCGCACGCCGCGTTCGTCGCGGATCAACTGATCGCCGCCCGATAGCAGCTCTTCAAACCCGACGACGGGGCGTTCGGGGCGCGGCACGGCGGGGGCCACCGCCTCGCGCTCGGCCTTCTTGAAGTAGATGATCTGCTTCCACGACCGCGCCAGTTCGTCGGCAAAGACCACCAGCAGATCGCCCTCGCGCGCCGCTGCCAGCGCCGTGTCGATGGCAGTCACTTCGTCGGCCAGCAGAGAAATCTGCGCCTCGGTCACGCCGTTCTTCAGCAACTCGGCCTTCAGCAACTCGGGCACCTCCATCAGCCCCCGACCACGACGGTCATCGTCGGGCTTGATGAAGTACAGATCGTAATGCCCGGCCAGTTCGCGCGCGG
>JANXPK010000187.1 GCA_025357355.1 Rhodobacterales bacterium | reverse complement strand
CGGCTGGCGGTAGCGCGGGCGATTGCGGCGGGGTCATTTCGGGTCGGCGGTGCGGGGGCGGCGCCGAGGTCGGGGTTCGAAACCCTGACTTCTGGGAGTTCCGGCGAGCCCAAACGGGTTGCCCGATCCCAGCAATCCTGGATCGCGAGTTTCGCGGTCAACCGCGAGCTCTTCGGCATCGGACCGGGTGTTCGGGTGGCGGTGCCGGGGCGGTTGACGCAATCACTGGCGCTTTATGCGGCATTGGAGGCGGTACACCTGGGGGCGGAGTTGCATGTGTTGGATGATCTGCGGCCGGACCGCCAGGCCAGGGTTATGGCCGAGCGGCAGGTCGAGGTGCTGTATGCAGCGCCCGCGCAGTTGCGCTTGCTGATTGAGGCCAGGGTGAAGTGGCCGGGGCTGAGGCTGATCGTGCTGGGCGGATCACGGGTCGACAAGGGGCTGCGGGCCGGGCTGCGCCAGCGCACGGCAGCTGCGGAAGTGCGGGAGTTCTATGGCGCGGCGGAGACGAGTTTCATTGCGATTTCTGACAGTTGCACGCCAGAGGATGCGGTTGGGCGACCTTATCCTGGGGTTGAGTTTCGCGTTGAGGCGGGCGAGATTTGGGTGCGCTCACCCTATCTGTTTGACGGTTATACGGCGGGTGAGGGCGCGAAGTGGCGGGACGGGTTCGTGTCGGTGGGCGAGATGGGCGAGATGCAGGGCGGCTTTTTGTACCTGCACGGCCGCGCCGGGCGGATGGTAACGGTGGCCGATCAGAACGTGTTTCCCGAGGCAATCGAGGCGTTTCTTTTGGGATTGCAAGGGGTTAGGCAGGCCGCAGTGGTGCCGGTGGCGGATGGGCTGCGTGGCGTGCATCTGGTGGCGGTGCTGCAGGGCGACCCGGCTGAAGCGGCGGCGATCTTGCGGGAACTGCGAGTGCAGCTCGGGCCGCTCAAGGCGCCCAAGCGATTGATATGGCGGGAGGATTGGCCGCTATTGTCCTCGGGGAAGACCGATCTGCGCGCGATTGCCGACGGGGTGGAGGGGTGAGCGCCTATGTGGTCGCGGCGCGGCGGACGGCGGTGGTGCCGCGGGGCGGGGCTTTTGGGCGGTTGCAACTGGCGGATCTGGCGGTTCCGGTGGTGACGGCCTGTCTGGAAGATGCCGGGATTGGGGTTGGCGAGGTCGAAGAAATCATTGTTTCCAATGCGTTGGGGGCAGGAGGCAATGTGGCGCGACTGGTGGCTTTGGCAGCGGGATTGCCTGAGGTGGTGGCGGGGCTGACGATTGATCGGCAGTGCGCGGGTGGGTTGGATGCGGTGCTGCTGGCGCGCGCGATGGTGGCGTCCGGTGTCGCAGATGTTGTGGTTGCCGGCGGGGTGGAAAGCTATACGCGGCGTCCGTTGCGGTTTCGTACCGATCCACAGGGCGGCGCGGCGGTGGCTTATGACAGGCCGGCTTTTACGCCGTGGCCTGAGCGTGACCCGGAGATGAATGATGCGGCGCAGGCCTTGGCGGAGCGGATGGGGATTGGGCGGGAGCGCCAGGATATTTGGGCGGTTGCGAGCCATGCCAAGGCTTTGGCGCGGGGTTCCTGGGGCGAGATCGTGGGGGTCGCCGGGCAGGGGCAGGATGCGTTTGCGCGGGGGCTGACGATGGAAATTGCGAGGCGGGCCAAGGTGTTATGCGGTTCTGTCACCGTGGCCAATGCGGCCGTAGCGGCAGACGCGGCGGCCTTTGTGGTGGTGGTGTCGGAGCGGCGGGCGAGGGGATTTGACCGGGCCTTGCGGATCGTCGGCGGGGCGACTTTGGGAGGGCGGCCGGAGGAGCCGGGGTTGGCGCCGGTGGTGGCCATAGACCGGGTGCTGAGGCGGGCGGGTCTGAAGCCGGACGGGTTGCAAGTGATTGAAATCATGGAGGCTTATGCAGTTCAGGCGTTGGCTTGCGTGCAAGAGGCGGGGCTGGACCCGGCGCGGGTCAACCTGGGCGGCGGGGCGTTGGCGCGGGGGCATCCGATCGGCGCATCGGGGGCGATTTTGGCGGTGCGGCTGTTTTGGGAGTTGAAACAAGGGTTTGGGCTGGCGGCGATTGCGGCGGCGGGGGGGATTGGTACGGCGCTGCTGCTTGAGGCTGGTTAACCAAAGGTTGACGACCTACAAACCACCTACATTGCGCCTACAAACCCTCTACAGGATCTTCTTGGTCGACAGGGCGATTTTGCCCCCCCCCAGAAGCCGCCTGTTCAGGCCCGTGACAAGAGGGCGCCGGGGCGCATTTGGGCGACGGTGCGGGTGATCAGCGCACAAAGCACGCATTTGATCAGGTCGCCCGCGAGGAAGGGCAGGGCCAGCAGGGAAGCCTCTGGCAGGGACTTGCCAAGGGCCAGCGCCATGCCGGGGATGCCGAAGGCGTAAAGCACAACGATGCCACCGAGGGCGGCGCCGGTAAAGGCGGCTGTGGCAAGCGGGGCTTGCCAGCGTTCGACGACCAGACCCGCGACAAAGGCCGCGGCCGGAAAGCCTGCCAGATAGCCTGCCGAGGGTGAGGCAAAGACGCCAAGACCACCACGACCGCCCGCCAGCAGCGGCAGTCCGGCGGCGGTGAGGGCGAGGAACAGCAGGACCGCCAGTGCCCCGCGCCATGACCCCAGCACCGTGCCACACAGCATGATGCCCAGCGACTGGGCGGTGATGGGCACGCCCGACATCAGGTCGATCTTGGGCAGCAGGCCCAGCACGGCGACGAGGGCGGCGAACAGGGCGATGTGGGTGAGGTTCTTTTCCATGGGTGTCTCCGGCGGTTGCGGCCCCTTGGCCGGTTGCGGCCACTTAGCCTGCGCCACCACGGGCGCGCAAGGCTTCGGCCACGGCGTCAGCATCGTCGAGGGCGGCGAGCAAGATCGGGACCAGGATGCGCCAGCCGGGGCGGCGTGGGGAACGGGCGCGGAAGGCCTGAGCAATGACCTCGGCTTTGAACAGCATGACGGGGATGAAGCGAATGACCATGGCGATGGCGAGGGCGAGCAGGCCGGGCGAGAGGCCGATGGCGGCGAGCGGACGGGCAATCGTGGTGATGACGGCGATCATGTCACTGAGGCGCGTGGTCATGGTGACGAAATTGGCGGCGGCGACGGCGGTGATCAGGCGCAGGATGATCGCGATGCCCGAAGGGTCGGCGAGCCACAGGTGCCAGAGGGCGACGATGAGGACGAAAGGCCAGAGCGGGCGCAGGAGCCGCGCCGATGCAAGGGCGAAGTCGAGGCCGCAGCTGAGGGGAAGGGCGGCGGTGGCGAGGGTGGCAAGGGTCAGGACGGCGGGGGTGTGCAGGGCGAACAGCAGCGGCGTCCACAGGCACAGCGCCGCCATTTTGAGGCCCGCAGGCAGGCGGTGCGCCCAGGTTTCAAGGGGCGAGGTCAGGGCCAGCATGGGAAGGAGGTTCCAGTCATGGGTTGGGGCCTTCGGCGCGGAAATTTCGCGACAGATGCAGGGGCAAGGGCGGGGTCAGGCGGGCAGGGTGGTGTCGGCATCATGCTCTCCGATCCGGGTCATTTCGGCGGTGAAGGCGGGCAAAACCTCGGCGGGCGGGCCGTCGGCGCGGATGCGGCCCTGATCAAGCCACAGGATGCGCTGGGCGGTGGCCACGGCGGCGGGGTCGTGGCTGATGGTGATGATCTGCTGCGGCAGCACGTCGAGACGGCGTTTCAGCCGGGTCTGGGTTGGCAGGTCAAGTCCGGCAAAGGGTTCGTCGAGCAGAAGGGTGGCGGGGTTCATCAGGAGGACGGCGAGCAGGCAGAGATAGTGGCGCTGGCCGTGCGACAGGGTGTGGGTGGCGGCCTTTGCCCAATGAGTGCGGCCTTCGCTGGCAAGAAGGGCGGCAACAGCGGCGGTGGGGTCGGGGTGGTGTTGCTGGGTCAGGCCGAAGGCCAGTTCCTCTTCGACGGTGGGAAACAGGATCTGGTGGTCGGGGTTCTGGAACAGGATGCCGATCTGGGCGAGGGTGGCCTTGCGGTCACGGGCGGGGTCGGTTGGACCGATGCGGACCTGACCGGCGGTGGGGGCGATGAGGCCCGCCATAAGGCGCAGAAGCGTGGTCTTGCCGGAGCCGTTGCGCCCGACGATGCCGATGCGCGGCTCGGCCAGGGTCAGGGTGAGGTCGGTGAGGATGCGGACCCCTTGGGTGGCGTAGCTGGCATGGGTCAGGGTCAGCGGGGCGTGCATCTGGCTTGGATAACGGGGCGCATGATGGTTGGAAAGGGGGTCATGGCTGCCGGGGTGGACGCTGGTGGCGGATCACGTCGGCGAGGCGCTGCGCGGCGGGGGTCAGGGAAACCCGGGCGCGCGACAGCATGCCGTAAGGTTCGACCACGATGCCAAGGTCGATGGGGATGATGCCAAAGCCGGTATTATTGGTAAAGTACAACGCTGTGGCACGAGAGAGGGCCGCAAGGGC
>JANXPK010000048.1 GCA_025357355.1 Rhodobacterales bacterium | reverse complement strand
CTTTTGGATCGCCACGCCACCGACCATCCCAAACCAGAGGCCACGCATTTTTCCGGGCCAATCGGGCGGTCGGAACTGAAATGGGAAAGCCATACCGAATTCGTGACCTATTCCGCCTTCACCCCCGGTCTGTCGGCGCGGGCCTTTGATCCGTTTGATGCCGAGGTCTTCCCCGAGGATTGGCTGGAGACAGCACCGGGCAAGCGGGTCGCCTCGGTTCTGGTGCGCGTCGAAGACTTGCCGCAGGATGAGAGCGGGCTTTTGACCAAGCTGGAAGAGTGGTTCGTGGCCGAAAGCCTGGCCGTTGCGCGGGTGGTGGAAGGTTCGGCCATCGTTGCCTCGGACTTTCGGATCGATCCGGCGGGGCATATGCGCTTTGCGGTGTTTGTGCGGCCTGGCACCGGGACGCGACGGGTCGGGCGGATCGTGCAGCGGCTGTGCGAGATCGAGACTTACCGCGCCATGTCGATGCTGGGTCTGATCGCGGCGCGTGAGCTGGGGGTGGCGCTGAACCGGATGGACCCGCGGTTGTCGGCGCTGATGTCGGACCTGAACGCCGAGGACAGGCTGGCAGAAGACGCGCTGCACGAGCTTTTGACCATCGCGGCGGAACTGGAGCATCTGGCGGCGGGGGTGTCGTTCCGCTTTGGCGCCACGCTGGCCTATGAGGCGATCGTGACGCAGCGGATCGAGGCGCTGCGCGAGGGCCGTGTCAACGGGCGGCAGACCTTCGGCGAGTTCATGATGCGGCGCTATGATCCGGCGATGCGGACGGTGAAGTCGACCGACACGCGGCTGAAAAGCATGGGCGAGCGGGCGCAGCGGGCGGCGGAGTTGTTGCGCACGCGGGTTGATGTCGAGCGGTCAGCGCAGAACCAGGTGCTGCTGGCCAGCATGGACCGCCGGGCCGATCTGGCGCTCAGGCTGCAGCACACGGTCGAGGGGCTGTCGGTGGTGGCGATCAGCTACTATGCGGTGTCGCTGGCGGGCTATGTCGCGGGGCCGGTGCTGGAAGGCTGGGGGTTGGAAAAGCAATGGGTGTTGGCCGTGCTGACGCCGGTCGTGCTGGGGCTGGTCTGGATCATGGTCCGGCGGATCAGGTCGGGGCTTGACCGGGAGTAGCCTGTCACGCCGTCCGGGTCTGGACGGATATTATTGTTGTGGAAAAGCAAGGGGTTGGTTTTTGGAAATTTACCAACCGTTAGGAATGGTGGCGGGGGCGGAGCCTCCGGCGGGAATATTTTTGCAAAGATGAATTGGTCAGCGGCCGCGTATGCGGGGGTCGAGAGCGTCGCGCAGACCGTCGCCGATGTAGTTGACGCTGAGCACGGTCAACGAGATGGCGAGGCCGGGCCAGATCACGCGCACGGGGTAGAGTTGCATGTATTGCAGACCGTCAAAGAGCAGGCGCCCCCAGGTCGGGAAATCGGGGGGGAAGCCGAGGCCGAGGAAGGACAGCACCGACTCGGTGATGATGGCGTCGGCGATGCCGAGGGTGGCGGCGACCATCACCGGTGAGACGACGTTGGGCAGGATATGGCGCAGGATGATGCGGCGCGGCGGCGTGCCGATCGAGCGGGCGGCCAGCACATACTCGCGCTCTTTCAGGGTCAGCACCACGCCGCGCACGATCCGCGCGGTCTGCATCCACGAAGTGATGCCGATGGCCATCACGATCAGGGTAAAGGCGCCAAGCTCGGGGCCAATGATGGCGGCAACCTTGTCGCGAAAGAGCATCACCAGCACCAGAAGGAGAGGCACCAGCGGCAGCGCCAGGAACATGTCGGTCACCCGCATCAAGGGGCCGTCGATGCGGCGGTAGTAGCCCGCCAGAATGCCGATGGTGGTGCCGAAGAGAATGGCGATGTCATGGCGACAAAGCCCACGGCCAGCGACACCTTGCCCGCAGCAATCATCCGGCCCAGCATGTCGCGGCCGATCTGGTCGGTGCCCAGCGGAAAGCGCCACGACGGCGACAGGTTCTTGGCCTTGAGCGCCTCGAGCACCGAGGGTTTGACCGGGTGCCAGAACAGGGGGCCGAGAATCACGAAGAACACCAGTACCGACAGCACGGCAAGGCCAAAGGCGGCACCACGATGGCTGAGAAACTGTGACCAGATGGCGCGGATCTGGTTGTCGGGCTTCGGTGGCGCGATGGTGCCTGCAGCGTGATCAGTCATAGCGGATCCTCGGGTCAAGGAAGCCGTAAAGCACATCCGCGATCAGGTTGAACACCACGATCAGCACCGCAAAGATGAAGGCCAGGGTCTGCACCATCGGCAGGTCATTGGCGTTGATCGCCCCGATCAGCGCCGCCCCGATGCCGTTCACGCCGAAGAGGTTCTCGGTAATGATGGCGCCACCGAAGATCGATGGAATGCCCAGGGCGATCACCGTGACAACCGGGATCAGCGAATTCCTGAGGACGTGTTTCAAGACCACCGTCCGTTCGGTCATGCCTTTGGCCCGCGCGGTGCGGACATAGTCCTGCGTCATGTTGTCGAGCATGGACGAGCGCATGTAGCGGCTGATGGCGGCGGCATTGGCGAGGCCGAGTGTCATCACCGGCAGGGACATCTGGCGGACCTGCTTGGTAAAGCTTGTCCAGTCGGTGACGCTGAGCATGGTGTCATATTTGGTCGGGAACCAGCCGAGCCAGACCGCGAAGATGATGATCAGCAGGGTGCCGGTGAAGAAGGTCGGCACCGAAAAGCCGATCATGGCGACCAGGGTGCCGAACTGGTCGAACCACGAATACTGCCGATACGCCGAATAGATGCCGATGGGCAGGGCGATCATGGCGCCGACCAGATAGGCGGTGCCGACCACGATCAGGGTCTGGGGGATGCGCTGGCCGATGATCATGAACACCGGGGCGCGCGACTGCCAGGATAGGATGCGCTGCTCGCCCTCGGCCAGATGGGTGCCGAACCAGCCGTTCAAGAGGTTGGCAGGCTCGACCCAGAAGAACTGCCGCAGCCACAAGAGGTAGCGCAGGAATACCGGCTGATCGGCCCCAAGTGCCGCCATCATCTTCTGGCGCACCTCGGGTGGCACGGTCAGCGGTATTTCGGACATCGGACTGCCGGGGGCCAGATCGATCAGCAGGAAGATCACCAGCGAAATCGCCAGAAGCGTCGGGATGGCGAGCAAGAGCCTGCGGAGCGTGAAGATGAGCATGCGTTTTGCGGCCTCGGGTCAGATTTCCGAAAGAATTGGGGTTGGGCGGGGCCGGTACAGCC
>JANXPK010000848.1 GCA_025357355.1 Rhodobacterales bacterium | reverse complement strand
CGGACGGATCACCGGTCAATGGCACGGCGGGGCGGTCGTTGGGGTCGAAATTGGGCAGGCTCGCGAGGCTGAGGATTTCGCCGGTATGGACGTCCATCAGGATGGCGGCGGCACCCTTGGCGTTCATCATCCGCATGCCTGCGGCCAGCACCTCTTCGATGTTGGCTTGCAGCGTCAGGTCGATGGACAGGGTGACCGGGGTTGACGACTGGGCGGGGTCGCGCAGGCGGGCGTCAAGCTCTTTCTCGAGGCCGGCGGTGCCGATAACCTCGGCGCTATCGACGCCTTCGGCCCCGAAAGCGGCGCCGCCAAGGACGTGGGAGGCGAGATTGCCGTTGGGGTAAAGCCGCATCTCGCGCGGGCCGAAGTAAAGGCCGGGATCGCCGATTTCGTGGACCTTTTGCATCTGTTCGGGGCTTAAGACCTTGCGAACCCACAGAAAGCTGCGGCCATCGGTAAAGCGGCGTTCGAGGGCCTTGGCGTCCAGTTCGGGGAAGATCGCGGCCAGTTCGGTGGCGGCATGGACTGGGTCGACCATGTCATGCGGTTGGGCGTAAAGCGAATAGGTCAGCATGTTGGTGGCGAGGATGCGGCCCTGACGGTCAAGGATATCGGCGCGCTGGGCGGTGATTTCGGTGCCGCCGACCGAGGCGCGGGGCTCGGTAGGCTCGGTCGCGGCGAGGGTGCCCATGCGCAGGCCGATGACGGTGAAGGCCATGAAGAAACCGATGCCCAGCAGGAACAGCCGCCGTTCAGCGCGGACCCGGGCCTTGTCGCGCATCGCCTCGTGGCGGATGGCGATATTCTCTTTCTCGATCACATCGGGATTTTCGCCCTTCGCGCGGGCGTCCAGAATGCGGGCAAGGGGGCGCAGGGGGGTGCGGATCATGGTGTCAGTTCCTGCGTGGCGCCGGGTTTGGCCGGGGCCGGTGCGGCGTTAGCGTCAGGGGTCAGCGAGCCCATGGTTGCGACGGTGCCGGTGATCTTGAGCATCGGCGGGGCGGGATAGGCGATCTCGGCCGACGTGCCGAACTGTTCAGGCTCCATCGGCAAGAGACCAAGGCGGTCGAAGTTAAGCGTGGCCAGTTCGCGCAGGCGTTCGGGGCGGTTGAGGTAGGCCCATTCGGCGCGTTGCAGGGCGATGCTGTCATGCAGGCTGGCGATTTCATCCTGAATGGCGGCGATCTGTTTCAACTGATGCTGGGTCGCGTAGTTTTCGCGGTAGGCCCAGAAGGCGGTGCCGAGAACGGCGAGAAAGCTGAGGACATAGAGGATGGGGCGCATCAGCGGCGTCCTTTGGTCTGAAGTTGCGGCACATCGATCAGGACGGGGTCGAGGGTCAGGGCAGGGGCGGCGGTGCGGCGGGCAACGCGCAGTTTGGCGCTGCGGGCGCGCGGGTTTTCGGCCAGTTCGAGGTCATCGGGACCGGCGGCCTTGCCGATCAGATCGAAGCGGGCGGTGGCCTGGGTGGTAGCGGGGGCATAACGGTTGGCGTTGGAGGAGTGCCCGGAGGCGAGTTGCAGGAAGCGCTTGACGATGCGGTCTTCAAGGCTGTGGAAGGTGACGACGGCCAGTTTGCCGCCGGGTTTGAGCGCGCGCTCGGCGGCGGCAAGACCTTGGGCCAGTTCGGAAAACTCGGCATTGACGGCGATGCGCAGGGCTTGAAAGCTGCGGGTGGCGGGATGGGTCTGGCCGGGCTTTGGGCGGGGCAGGCATTTCGCGACGATCTCGGCCAGACGCAGGGTGGTCAGGATCGGGTCGCGGCGCGCCTCAACTATGGCATGGGCGATGCGGCGGGAGGCGCGCTCTTCGCCGTAAAGGTAGAGGATGTCGGCCAAGGTGGCCTCGGGCGCGCGGTTGACGATGTCGGCGGCGCTTTCGCCCGATCGGCTCATCCGCATGTCGAGGGGGCCGTCTTTCTGGAACGAAAAGCCGCGTTCGGGCTGGTCGATCTGCATGGACGAAACGCCGAGGTCAAGGACAACGCCGTCGAGCGGCTCGCCCGCCAGCGTGTCAAGGTCAGAGAAAGTGCCCGCCACGAGGCGCAGGCGGGGGCCGTATTGGTCGGCCCAGGTGGCCATGGCGAGGGCAGACGGGTCGCGGTCGATGCCGATGACGGTGGTCGCACCGACATCCAGCAGGCCGCGGGCATAGCCGCCCGCGCCGAAGGTGCCATCAAGCCAGACCCCGGAAACCGGGGCAACGGCGGCCAGCAAGGGACGCAACAAAACCGGGATGTGAGAGTGGCGACCGGGCAGCGGATCGCGGTGTTCCACGACTGCCCCCTTATGACGCCGGCATGGCCAGAAGCGCACGGATGGCGTCGGCGTCGTCGCTGAGGCCCTGAGTTTCGGCGTCATAGGTGTCGCCAAGCCACAGTTCAAACCTGTCGATCTTGCCCGCAAAGGCCGCCGTGAAACCGTTCGCCAGAATTTCGGGCGTGACACCCATGCGGTCGCGGACCTTTTGCGGCAGAACCAGACGGCCGTCCTCGTCGATCTCGATTTCGGCCGAACGAGTGACGAAGGCCAGTTCCAGTTCGGATTTCCGCTTGCCGATTGGGTGTTGGGCGATCTGATCGTAAAGGTCCTGCGCGCCCTTTGCCGAATAGCACTGCACATGCTTGCCGCCAGCGCCGTAGACCATGATGACAGAGGCACGGGTGGCTTCGGCAGGTTTGGCAAGTTCAAGGATGCGGCGCATGGGGGCCGGGATCGAGACCCGCGCCTTGCTGTCTACCTTCTGGTAGATTTCGCCCTTGAAAGCCTCCGCAACCACGCCTTTCGTCCCCTTAGTTGGCCCGTCCCAGGCTTGCTGGACTGGGGCCGGAAATGAAATAGGCGGACCCTGCTGCTGCCACTGCCGGGTCCGCCTTCTGTCCCATCGCTGGGCGTCCAG
>JANXPK010000846.1 GCA_025357355.1 Rhodobacterales bacterium | reverse complement strand
CTTCGAAGCTGGTACCCTGATCGGCCAGTGGGCTGCCAAGACCCTGGGCGACAAGGCCAAGACCGCCAAGATCGCCATGCTGGACATCAACCACGACAACATCTCGGTTGACGTGGCGCGCGACACCGGGTTCCTCAAGGGCTTCGGCATCGCGGTTCCGGACCTGAAGGTCATGGGATCCGAAAAGGACGCCCGCGTGATCGGGCACGAGCAGTCGGACGCCAACCCCGAAGGCGGCCAGAAGGCGATGGAAACCCTGCTCGCCAAGGACCCGGACATCAACGTGGTCTACACGATCAACGAGCCGGCCGCTGAAGGCGCCAACCAGGCGCTGAAAGCTGCGGGCAAGACCGCTCTGGTGGTTTCGGTTGACGGCGGCTGCCCGGGCATCAAGGACGTCGCGGCCGGCATCATCGGCGCGACCTCGCAACAGTACCCGCTGCTGATGGCGTCCAAGGGCATCGAGGCGATCGTCGCCTTCGCCAAGGACGGCACCATGCCGAAGGCGACCGACAAGCTGTCGTTCTTCAACACCGGCGTGAACCTGGTGACCGACAAGCCGGTCGACGGCGTCAAGTCGATCGACACCAAGAAGGGCACCGAGCTTTGCTGGGGCTGACCCGCGCGAAAGCATAACTTGACCAAACAAGGGGCGGCGTTACAGTCGCCCCTTGTCTATCGAGGGTTAGCGATACCGAACACGCTGGGCAGGGGGGCCATCGGACGACATGAGCGACCAAGCAGCACCAACAAAAACCATCTCGGACTTCGAGGCGAAACTGGCCGAGGCAGACAAGGCCGTCGCGCAGTTCGACAAGGACGACAAGACCGCGATCGCGCGGGTTCGCGGCTTTCTGCGCGACAACCCGACGATGATCCCAGCCCTGGTGCTGGTGATATCGGTTCTGGGCTTTGGCATGGCCAATTCGCGCTTCCTCGGGCTGAACGCATTGACCACGGTTCTGCAGCAAGTGACCGTGACGGGCTTTGTCGCGCTGGCGCAGACCATGGTGATCCTGACGGCGGGCATTGATCTGTCGGTGGGCGAGATTCTGGTGATGTCGTCGCTGATCATGGGCAACATTGCGGTCACCGATGGCTGGCCGACGCCGATTGCCATCTTGATCGGCATTTTCGTCGGCACGGCGATGGGCATCTTTAACGGGGTTCTGGTTGCCAAGGTCAAGCTGCCGCCGTTCATCGTGACGCTGGGCACCCTGTCGATCTTTCGGGCGCTGAAGCTGGCCTATTCGCATTCGGAATCGATCCGACCCGCGGATATCGATGCCAACGCCCCGAGCCTTTTGTTTTTTGGCAGGCGGCTGGAATTCCTGTTCACGAAGACGGGCGCCACGGTGACCTTCGGCATGGTCATGCTGCTGATCATGGCCGCGATTGCCTGGTATGTGCTGAACCGCACCGCCTGGGGCCGCCATGTGCATGCGCTGGGCGATGATCCGGATGCGGCGATGCTGTCGGGCATCGCGGTCGACAGCACGATCATCTCTGTCTACGGCGTGGCGGGCTTCATCTGCGGTTTCGCCTCGTGGGTTGCGATTGGCCGGGTGGGCAGCGTGTCGCCCATCGGGTTCGAGACGATCAATCTGGACAGCATCACCGCCGTGGTGATCGGCGGCACCTCGCTGTTCGGCGGACGCGGCTCCATCGTCGGCTCGGTTCTGGGGGCGATCATCGTGGGCGTGTTCATCACCGGCCTGTCGCTGGCAGGTGTCGACAGTTATTGGCAGACCTTTGCCACCGGTTCGCTGGTGATCATCGCCGTCGCCTTGGATCAATACCTGCGGAGGGCTTCGAAATGAGCGCCGATGACGCGACTGCGCAACCCATCATCAAGGCCCGTGGCCTGATGAAGCGCTATGGCACCGTGGTCGCCATGAACGGTTCGGATTTCGACCTGTATCCGGGTGAAATTCTTGGCGTGATTGGCGACAACGGCGCAGGCAAGTCGACGCTGATCAAGGCGTTGTCGGGGGCGGTCGTCCCTGACCACGGCAGCATCGAGCTGGAGGGGCAAGCCGTGCACTTTCGCCGCCCCGATGACGCTCGCGCCTTGGGCATCGAGACGGTGTACCAGAACCTGGCGATGTCGCCCGCCTTGTCGATTGCCGACAACATGTTTCTGGGTCGCGAATGGCGCAAGCCGGGCTTTCTGGGCTCGGTTCTGCGGATGACGGACCGGGCGCGGATGAACGAGTTTGCCCGTGCCAAGCTGAGCGAACTGGGCCTGATGACCATCCAGAACATCGACCAGGCGGTCGAGACCCTGTCGGGTGGGCAACGTCAGGGCGTGGCGGTGGCGCGGGCTGCCGCGTTCGGATCGAAGGTGGTGATCCTCGACGAGCCGACGGCGGCGCTGGGCGTCAAGGAAAGCCGCCGGGTGCTGGACCTGATCAAGGACGTACGCGGGCGCGGCATTCCGATCATCCTGATCAGCCACAATATGCCGCATGTGTTCGAGGTTTGCGACCGGGTGCATATCCACCGGCTGGGCAGGCGGCTGTGCGTCATCGACCCCAAGCAGCATTCGATGTCGGATGCGGTGGCCTATATGGCGGGGGCCAAGCTGCCCGAAGGCGTGACCGAGGCCGCATGACCCCGGCCGAACTGGCAGTTGAGATCCGCCGCAGGGCTGGTTCAAAGGGCCGGTTCCTGACGGCGGTTGCCGGACCCCCGGGGGCGGGCAAATCGACGCTGGCAGCGGCGGTGGTTGCGGCCCTGGGCCTTGGCGCCAAGGCAGTACCGATGGACGGGTTTCACTATGACGACGCCGTGTTGATCGCGCGGGGGGCCCGCGACCGCAAAGGCGCGCCGGACACGTTTGACGTGCGCGGCTTCCAGCATATGCTCGGGCGCCTGCGGGTCGAGGATGAAGTGGCGATCCCGATCTTTGACCGCGACCTGGAGATTTCGCGCGCCGGGGCCGACATCGTGACGGCGGCGGACCGCCTGTTGGTGGTTGAGGGCAACTACCTTTTGCTGAACGAGGCGCCGTGGCCCGACCTTGCGCCGCTCTTTGACCTGACGGTGTGGATTG